>JAIVGU010000300.1 GCA_020201445.1 Halobacteriales archaeon | reverse complement strand
GTAGTTGCCGTCGTTCTTCTCGTAGAGCGCCACCGTGTCGGAGAGCCCCTGGTTCACCACCATCTCGAAGTAATGGGTCTTCGGCTCGTCCGCGGGCGAGGTGGTCCCGGTGCAGCCACCCATGCCCACGGCGGCGAACGCGACGGTCAGGAGCAGGGCGAAGGGCTTCATGCCTGAACCACGAGACCCCTCGCTTATCAGGTTTGTCGATGGAACCTCCGCCGCCGACCACTCCCGAACCACGGATTGCACGGATTGCATGAAGTGGCTTTTCCAGAGTGGCTCTTGGCCACGGGCACCATCGCGGATGGGCGAGAGGGTCCGTGGAATCCCTGGTTTGGTCGGGAGAAGCAGCTACGCCATCTCGCCAGCCGTCGCCGGGCTCTGGAAGTCCACCAGCGTCCCCCGCAGCGTCTGCAGGTCGATCAGCGGCATCCGCGCCGGGTCGGGCGTGAAGTTGAGCATCCTCTGGTAGGCGGTCTGGCTCTGCCAGGTGCCGCAGTTGACCATCTGCACGCCGCGGTAGCCCTCGATGCCGGGGACGTGGACGTGGCCGGTGACGAAGAGGTCCGGCACCTCGCTGATGACGAGGTAGTCCTTGTGCTCCGGCGCCACGGGGGTGCGCTCGCCGTAGAGGGGGGCCAGGTGGCGGCTCTGGAGCATCTGCTTCATCACGGGCAGAGGCTTCTCGTACTCCAGGTTCACGACCGAGGTCGCGAAGTCGATGAGACTGTTGCCGTGGTACCCCAGCGTCGTCACGCCGTGCAGGCGGAAGGTGGCGGGGTTGGCGACGAAGCGCGCGGCGTGGTGCTCGAAGCGGTCGCGCACCTCCTTCGAGAAGGCGGGCTGCGGCTCGGCGGGGCGGCTGGCGTCGTGGTTGCCCGGCTGCACGACGACCTCGACGTGGTCGGGCACCGCCCCCATCCAGTCGCCGAAGGCGCCGTACTGGTCGTAGATGTCCGGGATGCTCAACTCGTCCTGCTGGCCGGGGTAGATGCCGACGCCGTCGACGAGGTCGCCGGGGATGACGAGGTACTTGACGCGGCCGGCGGCGTCGCGCTCGCGCTTGCTGGCGGCGTTGCCGTTGAGCCAGCCGAGCATCCGCTTCCAGTTCTCGTTCAGGAAGGTGTGGCTGCCGACGTGGATGTCGGAGAGGAACGCCGCCATCAGCGGCACCTCGGCGCCCCGCTTGCGCTCGGCGTCGGGCAGCGGGATGTCGGGGCGCACCAGCGACTCGGCGAACAGCAGGTCGCCCTTGCTGGTGGCCTGCCCCACCACGCCGATGACCTCGTCCTGCACCAGGGTGTCCGCCATCGCCATGAGCGGCCGGTCGTCGTTGCGGACGAGGACGGGGATGGCGCCGCTCTCGTCCTCGACCTCGATGCGCTTGTGGCCGTTCTTGGTCGTCGCGACCTCGACGATCATGCCGATGGCCTGCACCTCCTGCGCCCCCGGCTTGATGCGCTCGATGGGGCCCGCGTTGCGCAGCTCGCGCCGCTGGCGGAGCATCTTGGAGATCTGGCTGTAGCGGTCCTGGAAGTAGGTCACGAAGTCGTCCGTCGTGCCCTCGCAGGTGGAGTTGCCCGTCATGTCGGCCACCACCTCCAGCCGGCCCGCGTGCTCGGCCGCAAGCGGGCGCCACTCGCCGCGCGGCAGCACCTTGAACGAGCGCGCGTCCTCGCGGGCGCCGTGCGGGGGCGCGGCGTCGGCGGTGGCCTCGGCCTCGTCCGGGTCCGCCTCGTCGCCGTCGCCGCCTTCGGCCTCGGCCTTGGGCGCGGAGTCGTAGATGGCGGCGGCAGCCCTCCGCATCGCCTCCTTGCGCGCCCGCTCGGCCTCCGACGACGGGGCGGCGGGCGGCGGGGCGGGGGCAGCGGCCTCGCGGTGCTGCTGCTCAAGGCCGGACCACAGCGCGCGGTCGAGGTAGAACGGGACCTCGTGCAGCCCCGCGAGGACCGCCTGGACGCGCACGGCGCCGTCGGGGCTCGCGGCGAGGTCGGACAGCAGCCCGGGCTCGGCGAGCGCCCCGTGCGCCTCGAAGAGGGCGACAAGCTCGCGGCGGACGTCCCCCGGCATCCCAGGAGGCCCACCCCGGCGGGCCACAAAGAGCTATGCGAGGGCGGCGAGCACCGCGGCGGCGGCGCGCGGGTTGCCGCTGGGCTCAAGGAAGTGCCCTGCGCCCGGCAGGACCGTGAGCTTGGCGGGGGGCTGGAACGCGTCGGCAAGCTGCCTCGCCTCGGCAGGCGCCACGAACTCGTCGCGGTCGCCCACGACGACGCGCGCCGGCGGCTCGGCGGTGCGGGAGCGGGGCGCGTCCGCGAGCGGGTCGAGCGCGGTGTCGCGCAGCCGCAGCGGGCAGCCGACGAGGACGAGGCGGCGGGGGACGCGCAGGGTGGCCAGCCGGCAGGCGACAGCCGCGCCGAACGAGTACCCCACCACGCAGGGCGGCTGGCCCATCCCACGCATCAAGGCATCGAAGACGGCAAGGGCATCCTCGGCCTCCCCCGCGCCACCACCGTACGCGCCGTCGCTGCGGCCCACGCCACGGAAATCGAACCGCACGGCGCGGAAGCCGGCGTCCCTCAGCACGGCGGCCAGGTCGTAGACGAGCCGGCTGCCCATCGTGCCGCCGAACAGCGGATGCGGATGGAGCAGCAGGACAGGGGCGCCGTCGGCGGGGCCGTGCAACCTCGCATCAAGCCGCCCGACAGGCCCGGCAAAGAATCTCGACTCCATCATGCACCAGGCGTCCAGGGGGCCTCAACCCCTGGTGGACGAGGCCTGAAGCGCAGCAGCGCTTTGGCTCCTTCGAGCGAAGCGAAAAGGACTCGGACGTCCGAGCGCGCAGCGCGAAGATGGACGAGGTCCGATTCGGTCATGGTAGATGGATTTGACCCACCTCTTAGGAGGGCGGCTCGTGTGAGGTCAAAACATGCCCAGCGTCAACCGCGACAACTGGCCCGACCGTCAGGCCATGCTCCTGGCGACCATCGCCAACCCTGAGAACCGAGAGACGACCCGCCGCTACCTGGACGAGCGCCGCGCCGGGAACATGAAGCCCGGCACCCTCTACAATGAGGGCAACGCCATCCGGGGGTTTTGCGAGTTCCTGGGCGACAAACGCCTGGAGGACGTGACCAAGGCGGACGTGACCGCCTACGTCCTGGATGCCCGCCGCATCCGCATCTGGCGCAACCGCAACGGGGCAGGGGTGGAGAAAATCACCCGCCGGGAAGTGCGCCTCGGCCCGGCCACCCTGGCCCAGCGAAAGGTGGTCATCAAGTGCTTCTACAAGTGGCTGCGGGGCGGCGACGACTACCCCCCCGAGGTCCGGTGGCTGAAGACCAAGCGCAGGGAGGAGGACCAGTTGCCAGTGGACGCCTTGGTCACCCCCGACGACCTGGCCCGCCTCCTCCAGGCG
>JAIVGU010000299.1 GCA_020201445.1 Halobacteriales archaeon | reverse complement strand
TGTCGCAGTACTCCGCCTCCTTGTCCTCGACGTAGAACTCGATCTCGCCGAACTCCAGGGTCGGGATGGTCATGTGGATGCGGTTGCCGCCGCGCAGAAGCCGCCCGGGGAAGCTGAGGTCGACGCGGTCGCCCTTGCGGAACAGGAACGGCGTCTCCGGCGTGAGGGTGGCGAGGTCGATGGGGCCGCGCACCTGCTCGGGGCGGTAGGCGATGCCGTTCACGACCACCTGCGGCGGCCCGATGACGGTGCCGGTGCCCAGCGGGTTCTGCAGGACGAAGCCGAAGCGGCCGTCCGCCGTCTCCCGCAGCGAGCCCTTGCGGTAGAGCTTGCGCAGGAGGAAGTCCGGCACGCGCAGCGCCACGGCCCGGGTGACGGGCCCCCGGGTCAAGAGGGTTGTGCGCTGCTGGAGCGGCAGACACGGACAGGTCAGGCGCCGGCGGCGGGGCGGAGCCTCCGGCCCTCTAGCGGCACGCTTAACCCCGCCCCGAAGGTGGGCGGTGCGAGCATGAGCGCGGCCCAGACCGTCCTGGTCGTGGACGACGACCCCGCCTTCCTGCGCGACCTGCGCGACCTGCTGAAGGCGTTCCTGCCCGAGGTCGGCGTCGTGCTGGCCAGCAGCGGCGCCGAGGCGCTCAAGGTCCTTGCCTCCAGCGAGGTCGACCTGCTCATCTCCGACCACTCCATGCCGGGCATGGAGGGCATCGAGCTGCTGGAGATTGCCCGCCAGTGCTACCCCAAGGTGCCGCGCATCCTCATCACCGGCTACAACAAGTTCGACCTCGCCATGGACGCCGTGAACCAGGCGCGCGTGGTCGACTTCATCCCCAAGCCGCCCAACGCCGAGCGCACCATCCAGGCGGTGCGGCACGGGCTGCTGCAGCGCGAGATCGACAAGCAGGGCTGACGGACGGCTTCCGCTTCGCTCCAGCCGTCCGTCAGGGGGCTAGGTTTGCCGGGGCCCGTCCGGGCCCCGGACCCCTCGGAGGAAGGGGTGGCCGCTCGCGACGGCGGGCCTCACCGGCCCGCCGGCTCCTTCCCGTCTCCCCGAATCCCGCAACCTCCGCTAGGGAGTGGGTTCGTCCGGCATCTCGAACCAGAACCGTGACCCCTGCCCGGGCACGGTGTCGACGCCAATCCTGCCGCCGTGCCGGCCCACGATCTTGGCGCAGGTGGCGAGGCCGAGGCCGAAGCCGGGCGCGTCGGAGAGGCCGCGGGAGAAGGGGCGGAACAGCAGCGGGATGAGTTGCGGGTTGAAGCCGGTGCCGTTGTCGGCGACGGTGATGCGCCACCCCGCGCCGTTGGCGGTGCGCTCGGCGGTGGCCTCGACGCGGGGGGTGACGCCGGGGCGGCGGAACTTGAGGGCGTTGCCGACGAGGTTCTGCAGCAGTTGCAGGAGTTGCGTGGCGTTGCCGCGCACCACGGGCAGGTTGCCGGAGCGCAGCTCGCCGCCGCTCTTGGCCAGGTCCGCCTCCAGCAGCCCGGCGACCTCGGCGAGGGTGTAGTTGAGCGCCACGTCCTCGCGCCGCATCGGCTCGTAGCTGACGCGGGAGTACTCCAGGATGGCGTTCATCAGGCGGGCCATGTTGTGCGCCGTCAGCTCCATGCGGTCGAGGCGGGTCTTCGACTCCTCGTCGAGGCGGTCCTTGCCGCGCTGGCGCAGCACCGCCACGTTGAGGGTGAGGGTGGAGAGCGGCGGCTGCAGGTCGTGCGAGACGACGCTGGCGAACTGGCGCAGGTCCTCGTTGCTGCGCTCCAGCTCGGCGGCGTGGCGCTCCAGCCGGTCCATGAGGCGGTTGAACTCCTCGGAGAGGCGGCCGATCTCGTCGCCGCTGTGCACCTCGACGCGCGAGGCGAGGCTGCCCGAGGAGCGCGCGTCGGCCACCTGGCGGGTGAGGCGCTGCACCGGGGTCAGGATGGCGCGGTCGAGCGCGACCACCACGGCGGTCAGCAGCGCGCCGCCGCCCATGACACCGGAGGCGAGCAGGTAGGCCAGGGTGCGGACGCCCTCGCCGTAGATGGGGCGCGGCAGGGTGACCTGGAGCAGGAGGGCGGGGTGCCCGTCGAGGCCGTCGCGGCGCTCGAGGGCGACGATGGAGGTGGGGGACATCTCCAGGATGGCGGTGGCGCCGTTGTGGTCCAGGTGCGTGGCGGGCTGGCCGGCGGCGTGCGGCAGGGACTCGGGCCAGGGGTGCAGCGCGAGGCCGAGGCGGGTGCGCCCGGCCAGGCGCTCGGCCACGGTGCCGTCGAGCCAGCGGCCCCACACCAGCGTCCCCGCGGGCGGCCCCCCGAGGTGGCTGGTGAGGATGGGCCACGCGGTGACCTGCATGGCGCGCCCCTCCACGCCCATCAGCCCGGCCACGGAATGCAGCGGGTCGGCGGGGTGCAGCAGCGGGTGGCTGGAGGGGAGGTGGGCGAACGGCTCCGGCAGCGGCCGCAGCGCCAGCGTGGCGGTGTCGAAGCCGGTGCCGTAGGCGACGGTGCCATTGGCGCGCAGGAACAGGATGAGGTTGAGGCCGTTGGAGCCGAAGCTGCCGGGCAGGAGGTTGCTCTCCACGAAGTCGGGGTTGCCGCCCAGCACGAACTCGTAGGCGTCGTCCCACTGCGCCCAGTCCTTGGCGGCCAGGTCGAGCACGCGCAGGTCCTCGCGCAGCGCCTGGTCGGCGCGGTCGACGTTCTCCAGGACACTCTCCCGCTCCAGGCTGCGGAAGCTGCCCACCACCACCGAGTTGGCCACGAGCAGGCTTCCCACCAGCACCACGACCAGGGTCGTGAAGAGGAGCAGGAACGTCTTCCAATAGAGGTTCAAGCCACGGCCACCGAGTCTGCTCTTCCACTCAAAGAGTGACTTAAGACTATGCAGGAAGAAGGTTTATCTCGCAGGAAAGGGGGGCCCAGCCTTTTGGGAGATTGGCCGGAGAAGCGGGTGCCCTCGCATGTACGGGAATGCAGGGTGGGATTTCCAGCAAATCCGTGCAGGCTCTAAGAACGGGACGGCGTTGCCGGGCTTTGGCTCGACGGAGCCAGAAGGAGAGAGCACATGCGTCCCACGCCCACCATCCTTGCGGCCACGCTGCTGGCCAGCACCCTCGGGCTCCCCGCCACCGCGGGCCCACCGGGGAACTATTCGTTGAGCTACGACGAGCCCGTCGTGTCGGTCTTCGACTTCAAGGCCGGCGTCGGCGTCGCGGACCCGACGGACCCCACCAACCCCTGCACCATCCTGCTGCTCGACGTCCGCCAGCCGCCGCCCCGGCACGACTACTGGAAGACTGACCTCCGCATCGGCACCAACCTCAACGGCCCCGGGGTCGGCGTCAGCAACCTTGTGCCGCCCCTCGCGCCGGTGGGCGGCTGGCTCGCGGGCAGCGGCGGCATCCCCCTCGGCGTCCCCTGCCCCGCCCTCCTCGCCCCCGGCTACCCCAACCC
>JAIVGU010000120.1 GCA_020201445.1 Halobacteriales archaeon | reverse complement strand
GTCCGGCACTACATGGATTTCGGCGGACCTGTCTTTGTCTTCGGTGCAGGCTTCTTGAGGTGGCCGTGTGGCCTGGGGGGTCTCTGTAGCCGACGGAATACAGGGGTTGTGTCGGAAGTTGACGTTGCAGGTCGCTCAGTCTCAGCCCCGCGCGGCGCGCCTCCTCCTCGTAGCCCCGCCGGATGCGGGCAGGCAGGTAGATGGGGAGGGCGGCCGTCTGCCGCGCAGTGGATGGCCTACTGGACGCGCTGCAAACCTGGCTGCCGCGAGCTGTAATCTTAGGGGGCTCGTTTCGGGACCGGCTGTCGGGCCGCCCCCAGAACCTGGACGCGGACGGAGACGCCCGGCGGGCGGCGCGTCGCGCCTACACGAACGAATTGCTGGCGGAGGCCCAGACTCGCCTTGGTTTCGTCCCTCAGCCCATTGGGAATCGGGCGTCCGGCGCCCGACAGTGGCCATCGGGCCTGGTGGGCAGCATCACGAACAAGCGTACCACGGTTCTGCTTGCGATTGCTCACGATTCAGGGTACCACGCGCTCGGAATCGACCTTGAGCACACGGGTGGTGCGGTACCCGCGGCAAGTCTAGTGGCCCCGGAGGGTGCTCCGGCCGACGGCGAATTGGGCGTGCTGCTGGCTGTGGCAGCCAAGGAGGCCCTCTTCAAGGCCCTCCCGGAGGCCGCTCAAAACGTCAGACATGCGGACTTGCCTCTCGAGTGGACGGTGCACGGTGTGGACTATGCGGCTCGCTGCGCCTCCGCTCCGGGGGTGGTGGTGCAAGCGCGGCGCGCTGGGAATTGGGTCCTCGCCGTCGCCGTCCGTAACCTGTAGTGTTGGAAAAACCAACCCTTGCCGTACAAGGAGACTAAAGATTCAGCCTCAGTGAAAGCGAAGGATTTCGAGCGGTTTCACCGCACCCCCCATAAGGTATATCCGCCGGGCCGAGTGTTCGATATTCGAACACATGCAGGAGGCTGCCGTGCTCTTCAACCGCCCTCAACTCCAGGAAGCCCTGGCGGCCGCCCTCTTGCAGTGGCACCAGGAACAGAAGGAGGTCCAGGATTTCTTGACGCCCAAACCCGACGACCGCGATGCTGACTTGTGGGACAACATGCCCGAGATCGACTCCAAGCAGGCCCTGGGATCCAGCCACGTCTTCAAGAGCATCCTGGGCATCGACCTCGACACGCGTCTCCTGCGCCCTGGAGGCTACCGCACCATCCAGCACATGATTGACGAGCTCGTCCCCAAGATGCTCGACCTGGCTGAAACGAAGGCGACCTGATGCCCACCCAGAACGAGCGCGTCGCCCTGGGTCAACGACTCAAGAAGGCGCGCGAGTACTGCGGCTTCACCCAAGACGAGGCCGCGCGCTTCATCGGCATCCCGCGCACCGGAATCTCCCAAATGGAGAACGGCGAACGCGGCGTCGACGTCCTCGAGATGAAGAAGCTCGCCAGCCTTTACCAGTGCACCGCCGAGGAACTCACCGGCGAGGCAAAACCCGTATCGACCAGCGACATCAAGTCCGTTGAATTGGTGGCCCGCGCCGCAGAGCAACTCTCCGAGACCGACCGCGAGGAAGTCCTCCGCTTCGCCCGCTTCCTCAAGAACCGCCGCCGAGGTCTGGATGACAAACCGACGTGAGGAACTCCTGCGCGCCTCTCAGGAAGCCAAGCGCCTCGTCAAGCAGTATGACGACGAGACCCGCTCCAGCTTCGACATCCTGAAGCCGTTCGAGGACCTTGGCATCCCCGTCCTCTTCCGGCCCCTTGTGAAGATGCTCGGCGCCACCGTCCACGTCGACAACGAGGCCTCCGGCGTCATCGTCACCACCAACCGCGACCTGTACGTGCAGCGCTTCACCCTCGCCCACGAGCTGGGCCACTACTTGCTGGGGCACAAGACCCGCATCGACACCGAAGTCGAGTGGTCCCCCCGCCATGGCAAAGGCGGCACGCGTCCCGTAGAAGAGGACGCCGCGGAGGCCTTCGCCAGCGAACTCTTGGCGCCGCCCATCCGCATCGTGCGCATCGCCAAGCGCAAGCAATGGCAGGCCTCCGACCTTAAGCAGTCCCCTACTATCTACCAATTGTCCCTCCGCCTTGGCATCAGCTACCAAGCCGCCTGCTGGGCCCTCCAGGGCGCCAAGGTCCTCGATGGCCCCACCGCAAGCGCCTTGGCGAAGAAGACGGGCGCTGTCAAGGCCGCCAAGACTGCCATCGCGCCGACACACCTGGAGGATCCCTGGGCCAACGCGTGGCTTGTCACGGAAGGTGATCACGACATCAACCTCGAGGCGGGCCCCAACGATGTCTTTGCCGTCCACATCAAGGAACGCGCCAGCGCCGGCTACCTTTGGAAACTCGATGGACCCTCGGACTGCAAGATCATCGACGAGATGCCGCCCGTGCTGGAATCCCCAGTGGGTGGCCCGACGATGCGCCGCATCCTGGTGAACTTCTCCTCGACAGGCAATCACCCGTTGAAATGGAGCGAGCGCAGGCCCTGGAATCAGCACACACGAGCTAACCTCAACGTCGGCATCGACAACTGGGGCAAGGAGCAAGCCGGCCTTGCTCGCCGCATGCGTGCAGCCCTCGTGGGGGTGCCCACGTAAAGCCCGCCATCGAGGTCGACTACCGGTACCGCCTCGGCCCGGTCCGCAACCAAGGCGATCTCCTCACGTGCCTCTCCCACGCCGTCTCCACCGTCCACGAGGAGCGCCGGGGCAACAGGGAATGCTTGTCCGCCGAGTACCTGCACTACCACGCCGGTGGAGGGAATTGGGACAACGGCGTCTACGTCAAGCCCCTGCGGGGCAAGCTCTCCACTCACGGGCAACCCGAAGAGAAGGCGTGCCCGCCCGCCAGCCGCACTTGGACTCCCCCCAAGGCGACCTGCTTCCGCCGCGCCAGCGGCGACCTGAAACCCACCGTCACCGCCATCACCCAGACCCTCCGGCAAGGCCGCCTGCCCGTAATCATCACCGACTTGCCCGAGTCCTTCTTCGACCCCCAGGACCCGTTCGTCATCCAATCCAAGGGCAAGGTCCACGGCAGCCACGCCCTCGTAGCGGTCGGACTTGGAACCCTCGCCGGCGACCCCCTCGTTCTCGTGCGAAACTCCTGGGGCAACGACTGGGCGGACGCCGGCCACGCCTGGCTCAGCTCCACCTTCCTTGACACTCACCTGACTGACGCCTTCGAACTGCAAGGAGACCTTCAACCATGACGCACCTGATTCGCGCCGCCAACCGCCACGATGCCTGGCACCAAGGCGTCACGTACCTGCTCAGCAACCCGGACGACGTCAACGTTATCCTCGACATCGAGGACCCCATGCACGAGCCCGCGGAGGGCCACGACGCCCGCAATCGCATCGACGCCTACTACGAGCAGCGCGACAGGCCCAGCACCCACTCCATCGCGGAACTGATCTTCCCTGGCGCCGAGT
>JAIVGU010000119.1 GCA_020201445.1 Halobacteriales archaeon | reverse complement strand
TGAACAGAAACACCGGGAGTGGGTGAAGCTCCACGCCTGCGTCGGTGTCCGCTCCAACATCATCACCGACGCCATCGTGACGCCGGGCAAGGGAAAGGGCACGGGGGACAAGTCCAACTTTGCCACGCTCGTTGAGGGGACGGGTGAAGGCTTCCAGGTGAAGGAGGTGTCTGCGGATGGGGCGTACGCGACGAAGCAGAATCACCATGCCGTGAAGCTCCTGGGTGGGGAAGCGCTCATCCCGTTCCATGAGGGTTTCGAGCTTGGTCATCGCAGTTACGCGGGTGGGCCGGCCGCGAAGACTTGGCGCAAGGCGTTCCACTACTTCGCACTCCACCAAGACGAGTTCTGGGGCCGCTACCACAAGCGGTCCAACGTGGAATCGACCTTCTCAGGCATCAAGCGTACGCTCGGGGAGGGATTAGTGTCGAAGAAGCCCCTCGCGCAGCAAAACGAGGTCCTGTGCAAGGTCATCGCCTGGAACATCCGCTGTGTGGTGCGCGCGATGATGGAGCTTGGAGTTGAACCCGTGTTCGGGGAGCGGCGCGTGATGGAGCTACCGGAAGTCTGAAGGACGCGATACCATAGGAAAAGGTGCCCCAGGAGCCGACCACTCCTGGGGCTGAGGCGCAGGTCACGCCTCTGGTCGGGACGTAGGCTGTAGTTCTAGTGCCGGTAGAACGCCACACCATCCAGGTGTGGAGACCCCGGAGTCGAGGCCGGGCAGCCAACCTCATCAAAGCCGTCTGCGGGTTTGTCCCTTGTCCCGTGCCAGAAACTCGAAGCGCCCTGTCTTCGTGTACCACTCGATGGCGAGGGATTTTTCGGCTTCCGTGATGGGACTTGTTGGAGTGTGGACGCGTTTCCTGGACGACGTGGATTTGGATGCATTGTCCCGTCGCTTCATGGAGTGAGTAGCCTCGCTTCAGGGTTTGGCTCTTGTCCCTGCCTGTTTAATCGGTGATTTCTCACTTAGACAGGCAACGTCGGCGCAACGGCCTGCGGCCGTCGCGCCGCCAACGTCTGCTGGGGCCCATCCGGGCCCAGACCCTCGGAGGAAGGGGGGTCGCCGGTCGCTTCGCGACGGCGGGCCTCACCGGCCCGCCGGCTCCTTCCCTTGCCCGCGCCGCGCTTCGCTCGGCGCTTGCTCGGGGCCTTCGGCGCGACCGCCCATGCCGGTGTTTGTCCTCAATCGCAACGTTCCTCCTGAACTGTAAAATAGGAATTGCGGGGTCGCGGCCCGATGACCCGCCTCCGCTGCCTCCTCCTGCTCGCCGCCCTCCTTGCCGCCGGCCTCGCCGGCTGCGCCTCGCCGCCCCCCGCCGCGACCCAGGCGGAGCCCGCGGCCCCCGTCATCACCGACCCGCGCGACACCGCCTACCTGCGCAACGCCACCCCGGGCAGCCACGCGCACGACTACTGGCAGGGCCGCGACACCGTCAGCGTGGTGGACGCCAGCGGCGGGCAGATGCAGGCAAGCTGCTCGGGCAGCTGCGACGGGATGGGCATCGCCTTCTTCCGCCCCGAGAAGGACCACATCGTCCCCCAGGGCGCCGCGTGGGTCAACGTCACCGTGGACATCGCGCAGGACCCGGACGGCAACTCGCACGGCACGCCGCAGCTCTGGGTCAAGACCGCCAAGGACTCCGAGCCGCAGAGGCTCGGCGACCTGCGCAGCGGCGTCCCCTTCACGCTCAACTCCACCAACGAGATGGACGACCTGCCGCACTCCGTCCTGTCGCTGTGGCGCTTCGAGGTGCGCGTCCCGCCGCCGGAGGGCGCCGGCGACGTCTCGTTCGCGGGCAAGGTCAGCCTGCGCGCCGTCTCCCAGCGCGGCCTCCCGCTCGTCGTCTACGGGCCCCACCCCGACCCGTGGAACGGCGCCACCGAGGTCGCGCTGTTCGTGCACGACCAGGCGGTGAAGCTGGAGTACCAGACCGAGACGCAGGACGGCTCCTCCACCACCTGCTACGGCGGCTGCATCGGCGAGCTCCCGGTGGACGACGGCAAGACCGTGCCCCTCGACGCCGCCGCGGTGGTCGTCACCCTCACCTTCCAGGCCGGCGCGATCCCCACCGGCATCGGCCTGCTCTACCACGGCGGCGACACCTGGGAGGCCAAGGCCGCCACCCCCGAGGCCGGCGGCCTGCCGACGACGGTCACCTTCCGCCTGCCCGTGGGCGACAGCCTGCCGGACAGCCCCTACGCCCGCCAGACGCTGTGGGAGTTCGCGCTCTACCTCGACCACCCGACGCCGGCGCGCGCCTGGGAGGGGAGCCTCCACGTCGAGGCCAAGGCCGTGCGGACGTGAGGGCCGAGCGACAGGCTTTGCCCCTAAACCACAGATTGCACAGATTCCACAGAGAAGTTTGGTCTGTGCAATCTGTGTTATGCGGGCTGTAATCCCCCGGTAACACTTTGAGGCCACGCCGTCCCCAGCAGGGACTTGATGCCCAAGAAACTGAACCCGAAGTACGCCTTCCTCCTAGAGGACCTCGACACCCGGCGCTGGCATGACAGCCTGGCCCAAAATAGCCTCAGCACCGCCGCCTGCTACCTGTTCCGGTTCGGCTTCCTGTTGGAGCGCACCGGACACACCCAGGGGTCCTTCCTGGCCCTGCCCAAGAAGGCGCGCGACGACCTGATGAGCGACTATATCACGGCCTTGCACCGCGCCGGGCGCAGCACGACCGCCATGCGCCTGGCCCTGGCGTCGACCAAGAGTTGGCTGGAGTGGCGCGGCCTCAAGTTCACGCGGCGCTTCAAGCTGCCCCGCGCCTTGGCGACCCACACGGGGGGCTACCGCATCCCGGACCAAGCCACCGTGGGCCGCATCTTTGATGCCGGCAACCCCCGCGAACGCCTGGGGGGCTCACTGATGGGCTTGGCGGGGTTGCGCCCGGCCATCCTGGGCAACCGGGACGGCTCGGTGGGGCTGCAGTTCAAGCACCTCCCCGAGGCCCACCTCACCCCCGAGGGCATCGTCTTCGACCACATCCCGACCATGATCGAGGTGCCCCCGCACCTGAGCAAGACGCGCAACGGCTTCTTCACCTTCTTTGGCTCCGAGGGCTGCGCCTACCTTGCCGCCGATGTCCAGAAGCGCATCCAGGCCGGGGAGAAGCTCACGCTGGAGTCGGCTGTCGTGCCGCCCACGAAGGGCGAGCGGCCCTTCATGGCGACGTGGAGCGTGTCGGAGCTGGTTCGCCAGCCTATGCGCCGCGCGGGCGTCAAGGAGCCGCCCTACATCCTGCGGTCCTACTTTGCCAACCGTTGTTCGCAGACCAACCCGCAGGAGTTGCACCCCGAGTGGCGCGAGTTCTTCATGGGCCACAACAACAGCATCAGCTTCACCTACGCCTTTAACAAGCGCCACCTCCCGCCCGACTTCCTGGAGGCTCTCCGAAAGGGCTACGAGGCCGCCCTCGAGCACCTGGAGACCCGCAACGGCTGCCC
>JAIVGU010000298.1 GCA_020201445.1 Halobacteriales archaeon | reverse complement strand
TGCCCTCCGACGTGACCTTCATCGCGTTGGGGTTGGGGGTGGGGTCGAAGCGCAGCCGGGCCATGCCGGGGCGGACGCAGGGCATGGCTTTTGGCCGTTTGGTCGGAGGGAGGATGGGCCACTGAAGGAAAATAGGGGGTCGCGGTTGTCCTCCCGTGCGCCTGGCCCTGACCCTCCTGGCCGTCCTTGCCCTGGCCGGCTGCTCCAGCCACCCGGCCGCTCCGGCGCAGGCGCCGCCCGGCCCCCCCGCGGGCGACCCCTTGCAGGACGTGGCCATCCTGCACGGCGCGGGCCTCGCCTCGCCGCAGGCCGCCTCGGGCGTCGTGCCCGCGCTCTTCGACACGCACGCTGCCATGAGCGAGCCCACCCTCGGCGTCACCCGGGAGGGGCGCATCTTCATCGCCACCGGCGGGGCGGGAGAGTCGAACGTCCTGCGCAGCGACGACGGCGGCGCCACCTGGAAGGACGTCTCGCCCGTGGTGGCGGGGCAGCGGACGCACCCCACCTCGAACGACCCCCTGCTGTTCCTCGACGTCGACACCGGCCGCCTCTTCGACATGGACCAGGTCGGGCTGGTCGCCTGCGACCAGGTCTCAAGCAGCGACAGCGGCGGCGACACGTGGAGCCCGCCGACGCCCGGCTGCCCGCTCCCGATGTCCGACCACCCGACGGTCGCCACCGGCAAGCCGACCACCCTCCCGGTCTCGCCGCTCTACCCGAAGGTGGTCTACATGTGCAGCAACCAGGTCGCGGACGTGCAGTGCGGCCGCAGCCTCGACGGAGGCGCGACGTTCGAGCTCGCCACGCCTCCCTACGCGGCGTCGCTGCAGGGAGCGGGGGAGGAGGTCGGGACGTCGCCCTGCGGCGGCCTCGTGGGGCACATCAAGCCCGCCAGCGACGGGACGCTCTACCTGCCCAACGGCAGTTGCGGCACGCCCCTGCTGGCCGTCTCGCACGACTCGATGGCGACCTGGAGCGTGGGCAAGGTCTCCGGCATCTCCACCATCGGCGCCAGCGTCGACCCCACCGTGGCGGTCGGCCTGGACGGCACCGTCTACTACACCTGGGTGGACCGCGAGGGCCTCGTCGAGATGGCCGCCAGCAAGGACCAGGGGAAGACCTGGGGCCCCGCCGTCCCGCTGCTGCCGCCCGGCCTCACCGCCGCCAACCTGCCGGCCTCGGCGGGCGGGGCGGGCGACCGCATGGCCGTCTTCTACTACGCCACCGGCGCGGCGGGCGGCTACCCGGGGCTCGCGGGGGAGGAGCCGCAGGACAACGCGACCTGGAACGGCTACCTCGCGCTCGTTGGCAACGCCTCCACGGAGCACCCCGACATCGTGACCGTGCGCCTCAACCCCGCAAGCGACCCCCTCATCCGCGGCCAGTGCGGCCCCGGCCGCTGCCAGCAGGTCTTCGACTTCATGGACCTCCAGGTCGACGGCGACGGGCGCCCGTGGGCGGTCCTCATCGACGCTTGCCAGGACAAGTGCGCGACGGCGCACGGCAAGCAGGCGGACTCCACGGAGAATGCGGGCTTCGTGGCCACGCTGGCGGAGGGGCCGAGCCTGCTCGACGGGAAGCCGCTGGTGCCGATTCACGGCCCTCACCGAGCGTCGCGTAGGCGCGCACGGCCTCCAGGATGAAGGGCAGGATGTTCGCCGTCCCCTTCGCCGCCTTGCGCAGATCCGCGAGAGCGCGGGAGACGCGGGCGTTGTCGCGCTCGGCCTTCACCTTGGCGAGCTTGGCGAGCTGCGCCTTCTCCGGCCCGTCGTCCACCTTGAGAATCTCGGGTGGCGTCTCGTCCTCCAGGACGTAGTCGTTGACGCCGACGACGGTGCGCCCGTTCTCCTCGACCTCGCGCTGGAAGTGGTAGGCAGCCTCCTGGATTTGCCCCTGCACCCAGCCCTTCTCGATGGCGCGCAGCATCCCGCCCATCTGGTCGATTTTTTGGATGAGCGCCGTCGCCTCCGCCTCCAGGTCGTCCGTGAGCCTCTCGATGGCGTAGCTGCCCGCGACGGGGTCCACGGTGCTGGCGACGCCGGACTCGTGCGCGATGATTTGCTGCGTGCGGAGCGCGATGCGGGCCGCCTTCTCCGTGGGGAGACCCAGAGCCTCGTCCATGCCGTTGGTGTGCAGGCTCTGCGTGCCCCCGAGGACGGCGGCGAGCGCCTGGATGGCGACGCGGACGACGTTGTTCTCCGGCTGCTGCGCCGTGAGGGTGCTGCCCGCCGTCTGAGTGTGGAAGCGCAGCATCTTGGAGCGCGGGTCCTTGGCGTGGAAGCGCTCCTCCATGATGCGGTGCCACAGCCGGCGCGCGGCGCGGAACTTGGCGACCTCCTCCAGGAAGTCGTTGTGGCCGTTGAAGAAGAAGGCGATGCGGGGCGCGAAGCCGTCGACGTCGAGCCCGGCGTCCACGGCGGCCTGCACGTAGGCGATGCCGTCGGCGAGGGTGAACGCCAGCTCCTGCGCGGCGGTGCTGCCCGCCTCGCGGATGTGGTAGCCCGAGATGCTGATGGTGTTCCACTCGGGCACGCTCTGGGCGCAGAAGGCGAAGGTGTCCGTGATGAGCCGCATGCTGGGCCCCGGCGGGAAGATGTAGGTGCCGCGCGCGATGTACTCCTTCAGGATGTCGTTCTGGATGGTGCCGGACACCTTGCGGAGGTCGGCGCCCTGCGCCTCCGCCACCGCGAGGTACATGCAGAGCAGCACCGCAGCGGGGGCGTTGATGGTCATCGAGGTGGTGACCGTGTCGAGCGGGATGCCGCCGAACAGGATCTCCATGTCGCGCAGCGAGTCGACGGCGACGCCCACCTTCCCGACCTCGCCCAGCGCCCGCTCGTCGTCGGAGTCCATGCCAATCTGGGTGGGCAGGTCGAACGCGACCGAGAGCCCGGTGCCGCCCTGCGCCAGGAGCATCTTGTAGCGCCGGTTCGACTCCTCGGGGGTGCTGAAGCCGGCGTACTGCCGCATCGTCCAGAGGCGGCCGCGGTACATCGTCGGCTGCACGCCGCGGGTGTAGGGGGCCTGCCCCGGGTAGCCGAGGCGGGTGTCGGGGTCCCAGCCGGGCAGGTCGTCCGCCGTGTAGAGCGGCTCCGCCGGGCGGCCCGAGGCGGAGGTGAACTCCGGCTGGCGCTCGGGGGACTTGGCGACGGCCCTGCCGTAGGTCTCCTTCAGCCAGTCGGCCTTGGTGCGCCGCGCCTTGCCCACGCTGGGGGGCAGGGCCTGGTGGTTCAAAGCGTGTCCGACGGAAGCCGGAGCGGGCTTACGGGCGCATGCGCTGGCCCATCTCGCCGGCCTTGCGGGTGGCCACGGAGCGCAGCTGGGCGGCCCCGTCGCGGGCCTGCCCGGTCGCCTCGTCCATGCCCTCGCGGGCGGTGGAGGCCACGCTCTTCACGGCCTCGGTGGCCTTGCGGCTGGCGTTCTTGACCGCCTGGAGGGTGCGCTGGCGGCTCTCCTCGCTGAGGCCGTACCGCCAGACCAGGTAGCCAGCGCCGACGGCCGCGAGCGCGCCGACGGTGATGTAGACGAGTGCCTTCGAGTCCCCTTTGTCGCCCATGCAAGAGCATGCTCCCCGTCGGCGATAAGGCTTCCCGCATGGCGGTGGGACGGTCCCGTCGGGCAAAGGACGGAGGGGAGGAAAAGGGGAGCCGAGGGGAGCGGTGCGGGGGTGTCCCTGGCTACGGCTTCAGCAGCTCGTCGACCTGCTTCTGGCTGGCGCGCGCCTTGCCGAGGTCGAACTGCAGCTCGATGCAGAGGTGGTCGATGCCGTAGGTGGTCTCGACGTGGTGGAGGATGCCGGCGAGGGCCTCCAGGTCCTCCTCCGACCCCTCGCCCTGGGTGAAGATGTGCTCGTGGAAGTCCAGGCCGAGGACATCCTCGCCCTCCATCGTGACCTGGGCGTGGTCGCAGAACGCCTTCTTGATGCGGTCCTCAAGCTTCCGGACGCCCCCGGGCGGGACCGGCTTCGCGGTGGTGACCTCGACGAAGTAGCCGACCCCATCGATGAAGGGGTTGTTGCGCACGATTTCCAGGATGTCGTCGATGGTGGCGACCATGGCAGTCCTTCGATAAGTGCCTCTCCAGGATAAATCTTGAGGACATGGCTGGCGCAAAGGATAAAGAGCGAGTCTTTTCCCCGCCTCTTGCCCCTTGAGGCTGCTGGGACGACCCTCGGCGTTCCAGGAGGAAACACCTGGCGGGAGGAGGCGTCTCACCGAGGCGCCGGGTTATAACCACTGGCCCCCGAGAAAAGCCGCTGGCGTGATTCGAACACGCGACCACCTCCTTACCAAGGAGGTGCTCTACCCCTGAGCCACAGCGGCGGCGAGCTGGGCCACTTTGGACCCGTATTTAGCGGCTCCGGGCTGGCTGGCGCGCCGCGGTTGCCCTGTCGCCGGAGCAAGGCGCGCGGTCGCGAAAAAATCGGCGTGCAGCGGGCAAGGGAAAGGGAAGGAGGGATGGCGTGGGCCTCACACGCCAGGCTCGACGCGAGGCTCGGGCGGGCTCCCGCTGCCGACGTCGACGGGGCTGGCGGGGGGCTCACGTTGTTGCCGACCGGCAGGCCGGCGCTCTCCGTCCCGCCGGCTCCGTCTTCGGCATCTGCATCTTCGCAGTGCTCATTGGCGGACGCGTCGTTGCCGTTGCCGTCGCTGTAGTGGCGCGCGTGGCCCTCGCCCTGGTCTCCCTGGTCACCGTCGGCGCTCGCGGCGGGTGCCACCAGCCCCAGGAACATCGCTGCCAAGAGGCTCGTCCACTGGGTGCCCACCACGATTGCCCTTGGCGTTTCACTTGAACGGGTTCCGGGGCGGGCCGCGCAACTGGTTGACGCGCCGCGCGATGGCGACCAGGCCGGCGAGGTTGAGGACGGCGAGCCCGACCACGAACCAGTCGAGGGCGCGCCACGCGTTGGGGGAGCTGCTGGTGGTCTCCTCGACGACGGCCTGCTGCTTCTGCTCCTGCTGCGCCTGCCGCTCGCCCTGCGCGGCGAGGTCGCGCTTGACCTGCTCCATCTCGGTGCGGGTGGGGGCGCCGTCGGGGGCGAGGCCGAGCGGGGTGACGCG
>JAIVGU010000118.1 GCA_020201445.1 Halobacteriales archaeon | reverse complement strand
GTCCCCAACGGCTCGAGCGTCTCTCCCCAGGCGCCTCCCACCCCAAAGCCGGGCGCCCCCCCAGCCACCGGCGACCCGACCTGCCCGCTCCCCGTGCCCAACCCGGCCCCGGTCGAGCTCCCCAAGTGCATCTTCGCCTCCGGCCCGCACGACATGACCGTTTTCCACACCGGCGCCCGCTTCGGCGACGGCACCTCCTACCTCGTGGTCAGCCATTGGGGCGAGGGGGTCAAGGTGCTCGACATCACGGGCGCCCCCGCCATCCAGGAGGTCGGCTCCTGGGACGGCGAGGGGGCCCGCCACTACGACGGCAACGTCCACACCGCGATGATGGTCCAGGTGGGCGCCCACCGCTACGTCCTCGCCAGCCCCGAGTACACCCAGCAGGGCCAGGTGCCGAGCCTGTGGGTGCTCGACGCCGACGACCCCGCCCACCTGCGCCTGGTGGCCGAGTGGTGGCACCCGGGGGAGCACCCGAGCCAGGGCCTCTACCTCACCACCCACCAGTGGCAGGTCGCGCCCACCGGCAAGGACGTCACCCCGGACCAGGTGCGCATCTACCTCACCTACAACCACGCCGGCGTCTGGGTCCTCGACCTCGGCAAGGTCCTGGCGGCCGACAACGCAGGCGCCATCCTGGGCTACAACCTTGCCCGCACGCCCCTCCCCGACGACCACGTCCCCAACGCCATCCTCTCCACCTGGGACGTGAACGTCGTCGACGGCTACGTCTACGGCACCGACCGCGCCACCGGCCTGTGGGTGTTCCACTACACCGGCGACACCCTGGGCGACCCGCGCGTCACCGGCTTCGCGTAGAGCCTGCCATTTCAGGGCAGGGATTGCCGTGGTTTCGGAGAAAATTTGGCGTTGACCGGTGAGCGATGCACCGACCAACCGCGGAAACCACGGAAACGATGCAACTTCCGCGGGTTCCGTGGCCTCCGCGGTTCGAGGGCGGGAAATCCCCGCAATCCCTGCTGAGCGGAACGTCGCAAGCGTGAAGTGCGGCCCCCGGCCTGCGGCGGGCATGCGCCTCCTGGCGGCCCTCGCCCTCCTGCTCCTGGTGCTGGCCGGCTGCACCGCCGACACCGGCACCTCCGGCACCGGCGCCCCCCGCGCCGAGGTGGACGGGGCCGGCCGCATCGACCGCGCCGCCGTCGCCGCCAACCTCGGGACGCCCATCGTGATGGACCACGACCACAACGACGCGGCACTGCACACCGGCGCGCACAACCTAGAGCTGGTGGCGTGGTCGAGCCTCGGCGTCACCCTGGGCGACAACGGGTTCGCCAACTTCGTCCTCCACCGCACCCCCGCCAACCGCACGCTGGCCTTCGTGGCCGTCGACGGCGACGCGCAGGGCGGCTTCACCATCGCCGACGTCACCGACCCCGCGCACATCCAAGTGCTGGGCGACTACCGCACCTCCGGCTCCGGCTTCCAGGAGGTCCGCGTCACCCCCGACGGCCGCCATGCCCTGCTCAACGTGCAGAGGCTTCCCAGCGCCGGCGCCCCGTCGTGCAGCGTCTGCATCCAGGTCGTCTCCGTCGCGGACCCGGCGCACCCCGCGCTGGAGTCCGTGCTGCCCATCGAGGTGCAGGGCACGCACAACCTGGACGTCGCGCAGTACCCCGACGGCCTCTACGTGTTCTACGTGGGCCAGCCCGCAGACGCCAACAACAGCCCGGTGGGCAACCGCCTCGGCGTGGCGAAGCTCGTCGACTCCCCGGCGGGCGCGGTGCTGCTGCCGGTCGGCACCTTCGCGCATCCCGCCCTGCTGGACGACGGCCGCAGCTTCCCGCACGACGTCCTGGTGCAGGCGCACCCCGACGGCCGCCGCATCGCCTACGTCAGCCACTGGGACGGCGGCGTGGCGACGTTCGACGCCAGCAACCCGTCCGCCGTCACCCCGCTCGGCGTCAACACGGAGACGGCGCCCAGCGACGCGCTCGCCATCCACTGGACAACGCAGGAGCCGGCGGCGCGCAGGGACGGCCGCACCATCGTCTGGTCCGCGCCCGAGATCGGCAACCTCGCCAAGGGCACCGGCGCCATCCGCGCCTACGACGGCAGCGACCCCGCCAACCTCCGGCAGGTCGGCGCCTGGAGCCTGCCGGGGGACCTCAGCATCGAAGGGCGCTTCCTCCTCAGCCCGCACACCATCGCCCCCGACATGGCCACCGGCCTCGCCGCCGTCGCGCACTACCACGCCGGCGTCTGGGTGCTGGACATCAGCGACCCCGCCCACCCCGCCGCGCTCGGCTACTATTTGCCCCACGGCAACGGCACGCACCCCTACGAGGGGAAGACCTGGTGGAAGAAGCCCAACTTCAACCCCGACGGCTTCCTGCCCAACGCCTACCAGGTGCGCTGGGACCACGGCCTGCTGTGGGTGACGGAGCGCGGCACCGGGCTCTACGCGCTCCGGTACACGGGGCCGGTGCCAGGGCCGGTCTAGCGGACACGCCTAAACCACGGATTTCACCAATTGGAACAGACGCTTGCTGGCGTCGCAGGTTCGTGGGCTTCGTGGAATTCGTGGCTGAAACGGGCTGCGAAAAACGCTATACGGTTGCGGCTTCTCGCAGGGGATTGCCCCCATGGACGACGTGGACCGCCACATCCTTTCCCTGCTGCGCCAGGACTCGCGCGCCTCCTTCACCGACATGGCGAAGGCCATCGGCACCTCCGAGGGCACCGTGCGCGCCCGCGTCAAGCGCCTCGTCGAACAGGGCACCATCCGGCAGTTCACCATCCGCACCGCCGGCAACCAGGTCAAGGCGCTCGTCGAGGTCAGCGTCACCGCCAACGTCCACAGCGGCGACGTCGCCAAGGCCATCCGCGCCTGGGACGGTGTCGACGCGGTGTGGGAGATCACCGGCGACAACGACCTGCTCGTCGTGGCCGACCTCCCCAACACCTCGGACCTCAACGGCCTCATCGACCGCATCCGCGGCATCCCCGGCACCCAGGCGACGCGCAGCCGGCTCATCCTGAAGGAGCACTGACGGCGCCCTGGACTCTGCCTACGGTGCGGGCCACGCGGCACGAAGCGGATGGCCGGGGTCCAGCGTCGCTTCTCCCGAGGCTCCGCACCGCCTGGCGTGCCTTTGCCAGGCCGGCCCGTGCTCCTCGTCCTGGTCGAACAGGAGAGCCGCGGCATGCGCGACCTCGTGCCGGATGGATTCCATCAGCAGGTCCCCCGTCACGTGCGTGGACAGAAGGAACGGCTGGAGGCAGCGCCACGCGCCCCGCCCGTGGGTCCGGGTCATGGAGAAGATGTCGGTCCGGTCGACCAGTTCCACGCCCGGAAAGGGCGGCAAGGAGTCGCCGTAGACGGAGCGGTTGATGCGGTCGTACTCCTGGCGGAAAAGGTTCGACTGGCGTTGCGCGGCTGTTGTCATCCCACGACCCGATTCGTGCCGACCTGGCTGGACGCCATGTCGGCAACCCTGCCCACTCAGTCCAGGGT
>JAIVGU010000297.1 GCA_020201445.1 Halobacteriales archaeon | reverse complement strand
GTTGCAGCCGGGCCGGCCGAGGGCCTGGAAGGTCTTGCCGCCGTCGGCGCTGCGGTAGAGGTGGTCGATGGGGGTGATGTAGATGGTGCCGTCCGCGGCGACCGCGATGTTGGGCTCGCCCGCGCCGGGGCCCAGGCGCACCTCGGGCAGGAGCGTGGGGGCCTTCAGCTCCGCCGGCAGGACGCGGGGCGGCGCGGCGGGGCCGTTGGTGCCGGAGCCCGTGTCGGCGGGGGCCTGGGAGCAGCCGGGCAGCAGGAGGAAGGCGACGAGCAGGAACGGGAGGGCGCGCACGACCTGCTGGACGCCGGGCCTGCCTCATCAGCCTTCCCCGCCGTTTTGGGGGTCTCGCACCCACCTTGTATTTGTATGTGAGACCTTGCGGGCTATGTTGCCCCGGCTCAACCCTGCCCAGCACAGGCTGTGGATGCGCCACGTCGAGCGCGCCGCCGAGACGCTGCACGAGGCGGACCGGCTCCTCAAGGGCGCCGTCACGGACGTGGTGGCCCGCCTGGTGAAGGTGCTGCGCGACGAGGCGACGCTGGTGGACCAGGAGGCGAGCACCGCCGTCCGCTTCGCCGTCGCCGACCTGCCGCTGCGCCTGGTCCCCTACCTGGAGGACCCGTTCGCGCAGGGGCTCGCCTTCAACCTGCACTGCGAGCGCACCGGCCAGAGCCACACCCAGGCGGCGAAGGGGTGGGAGGGCGGCGCCGCGGCGGTGTCGGCGCGCAACCTGATGTTCCTGCCGCTCACCTACCACGACCTCTGGCACGAGGGGGTCCTGGAGAAGACCCGCCTGGTCGCCATCGCCAACCGCAACCTCACCGAGAAGGCGTACCTGGAGGTCGCGGCGCTGGTGCGCAGCCGCCGCAAGGAGGACGTCGACGAGCGGCTGCTCAGGCTGCCCGCCGGCTCCATGCAGGTCGGCCGCCGCGGCCCCCTGGAGGCGGTCGAGGCGGCGAAGCGCAACGGCTGGATGGGCCGCCTCGCCCACGTCGACATCCCCGCCGAGCTGGTGGGCGAGGCCGCCCGCGACCTGCCCGACGAGCCCGCCCCGGCCCCCGGGCAGGAGGGGGCGGAGGAGGTGGGTGTCGCGGCGCTGGCCAAGGACCTGAGCCCGAGCGAGGTCGCGCTGCGCACCCTGCGCGCCGGCCTGTCGGGCGCCCGCATCGCTCCCGAGGTCGTCGAGGCGCTGCAGGTCAGCCCCGACCCCGGCGTCCTGGTGGACCGCTACCTCATCGCGCACCGCAAGTCGGGCGCCGTCGACCCGCCCGAGGTCACCAAGACCCTGTTCTTCGCGCACGCCGGCCCGATGCAGCGCCTCACCGCGGACGACAAGCTGCTGCTGCGGCACTTCCGCCCGGTCAAGACGCAGAAGCGCGGCCAGCTCTTCTACCGCCTGCTGGAGGTCATCGAGGAGCGTCTCGGCGAGAAGGCGCACGAGCCCGACCTGGACGCGCGCGGCATCGGCGAGGGTGAGGCGATGGCGGCGGTGCGCAAGGTCATCGTGGAGCTCAACAAGGACCCCAACCGCTACCTCCAGGTCACCGACGAGTGGCTGGGCGAGGTGACGCGGCGCCACCTCTACTTCGGCAGCCGCACCCGCAAGGAGGGCGCCGCCTACAAGTGGTACCGCAAGATTGGCCCCAGGTTCTACCTCGGCGCGCACAAGACGCGGGAGGAGCAGGAGGAGAAGCAGGCCCGCCGCGCCGCCAAGCTCGCCGGCTCCGCCGAGGCGGACGAGGATGACGACGGCGAGGACACGTAGGGCTCTCGGCCATCGGTCGTGCGAAGCGGTGCAGGCCCAACGTTTTCCTTCGGCGGCGGCTTGGAGACCCGAAATCTTTGCGCAATCTGCGGATGCCCAACGGCCCCGACAAGCATCGCGCCTACGGGTGGCTCCCCGACCGCACCGCGACGGCGACGCACTTGGCGAACTCCTGCGCCCAGTCGATGTGGCGGGGCGTGAAGCAGCACGGCATCGCGCTGCGGGCGAACTGGAGGTGGCCCAGCAGGACGCCGCCGTGCAGCACCGGGACGTCCATCATGGAGTGCAGGGTGGGTGGCGGCGCGGGGGAGCGCACCATGGCGGGGCGGGTCTGCTCGTTGGGCAGGTGCGCCTGGCGGTGCGGCTCCAGGCCGTCGCGGGGGGCGGGCAGGTCCAGGCGGGCGCCGTCGCGCTCGAGCCGCACCCCGGCCCCCTTGCGGGGGAAGAAGCGCGCCGTGTCCGCCAGCACCCGCACCACCTGGTCGAGGCCGGCCTCCACGGAGCCGGTGGTGGCGGCGCAGGCGGCGCGCCACGCCTCGTCCTCCAGCAGCTTCTCGTCCTCCTCGGCCGCGCGCGCCTGGGCGCTCCAGTCCTCGCACGCCCCCGCCAGCTCCTGCATCAGGTCGCGGTTGGGTGCCGTGTCGGGGAGGCCGAGGGAGACGATGCCGTGCAGGCGGTCGCCGCGGATGGGCAGGGCGAGCATCGCGCGGGCGCCGAGCTGCTGCATGAACGCCGCGGAGAGCGGGTAGCGGCGCTCGGCGGTGGCGTGGTCGGCGTGGATGGGCTTGCGCTCGCGCAGGCAGTCGCCGACGACGCTGGGGGAGGCGCGCGGCAGCACCCGGATGCCCTGCATCCCCGGTGGGAGGTTGTAGCCCGCCACCGCGTGGACGTGGGACTCGTCGGCGTCGACCCGCCAGCCGTAGGCGTGCAGCGCGCCGCTGCGCCGGGCGAGGTCGCGGATGAAGCCGTGGTAGGCGGAGCGCACCGGCCGGCTGCACGGGTCGCCGTCCACGCCCCGGTCGCCCAGCCAGCCGAGGGTCATGGATGCGCCACCCTCATTGCGGCCTGCTTATGACCCCGCGTTGCCGCCTTCGGGTGGAGGGGGGTCGGCTTCGCGTGGAAAGCCCTTCCGTTCGCTTGCAAACGGCGGGGGCCGCCGTCCAGCCGGCTCCACGCGCAGCCGGTCTTCCGGCGGCGGCAATTCTCTTGAAGGCGGGACCGGTGCGCGCACCCGTGCCTGCCGCCTCCGCCCCCGCCGTGGTCACGACGACCGACCTGCCGCTCAAGGTGTTCCGCAAGGGGAAGGTGCGCGACGTCTACGACCTGGGCGACAGGCTCCTGATGGTCGCGACGGACCGCATCAGCGCCTTCGACGTCGTCCTGGAGCCTGCCTGACGCAGATCAGCAACTTCTGGTTCGACCGGCTGCGCGGCGAGGTGCCCAACCACCTCCTGCACACCGACGTCGCCAAGTTTCCCAAGGAGCTGCAGCCGCACGCGGCGATGCTCAAGGGCCGCGCCGTCCTCGTGGAGAAGCTGACGCCCCTTCCCGTCGAGTGCATCGCCCGCGGGCATATCGCTGGGTCCGGCTGGAAGGAATACAAGCGTTCAGGGACGGTGTGCGGCATCAAGCTGCCAACCGGCCTCCAGGAGTCGGAGAAGCTTCCGCACGCCATCTTCACGCCCAGCACGAAGGCCGAGACCGGCCACGACGAGAACATCACCTTCGAGGAGTGCGAGGCCATCGTCGGCAAGAAGACCGCCGCGTGGCTGCGCGACACGACGCTGCGCATCTACGAGGCTGCCCGCGCCTACGCCGCCGAGCGCGGCATCCTCATCGCCGACACCAAGTTCGAGTTCGGCACCCGCGCCGACGGCACCATCGTGCTGATGGACGAGATCCTCACCCCTGACTCGTCCCGCTTCTGGCCGGCGGACCAGTTCAGGCCCGGCGGCCCGCAGCCCAGCTTCGACAAGCAGTACCTGCGCGACTGGCTCGAGACCCAGCCGTGGGACAAGACCCCGCCCGGGCCCCGCCTGCCGCCGCACGTCGTCGCGGGGACGGCGCAGCGCTACTACGAAGCGTACGAGCGGCTGACCGGGAAGACGTTCACGGCCTGACCTCGCCCAGCGGGCCGCGAACCACGCGAACAGCCGGAGTCTTCCGAACCTTCGCGGGCTTCGCGGTCGAGTGGGGCCCTGCCCCTACAAACAGGACTTCAAACCGAACGTCTCTGTCTCCGGGCCTGCCGCCCGGCGGGCAAGGAGCTGAACCCATGGACAACAAGATCCGCCAGGAGACCGCCATCGACCCGCTCGCGCTCCTCCTGCGCCCTGACATCTACGTCCGCCTGACGCTGCCCGACCCGGCGCCCGAGACGCTGCGCACCCACGCCCGCGCGGCCGTGCAGGGGCTCAACCCCCGCGAGCGCGAGCAGGCGCTGCAGCACGTGGGCAACCTGGTCG
>JAIVGU010000117.1 GCA_020201445.1 Halobacteriales archaeon | reverse complement strand
TCGCCGTAGGCGGCGCGGTTGGCCAGCCCCAGGCCCGCGACTTGGCGGGTCTTGTCGAAGTCCATGAACGTGACGGCGCCCGCCGAGTCATACCAGAAGATGCGCTGGAGGGTCAGCGGCACGGTGGCGTAGTCGGTCTGGTCGTCCAGGACGTGCAATGTGGACTGGTTGGCGCCAAGGCCCCAGGTCCATTGATGGTCTGCCACGGAGCCCTGCATCCCGAGACTATCCTGCATGGCGGAGTAGTAGACTGGCAGGCCGGGATAGGTCTGCTGGAGATAGTCCGCCAGTTGCGTGTCGTTGACCCAGAACGACGCCAGCGCCCTCCCTACAGTCACGTCCGCGTTCGGCTCGTTGGGGCCGCTGAAGCAGCTTTCGGGAATCTCCTGCCAGTCGTGCGTCTCCAGAATCATGCGGACTGGCCGCTCGAACGGTCCCCACGACACGCGCTGGCAGTCCATCGCATAGGTAAGGACGGTGACAAACAGGCCCACTTCGGGGTCGGACCACTTCGGGTTGTGATGGCTTCCCGGCGGCGCCGCTGGCCCATAGGTCCACCCGGTTTCCCAGCCTTGGCAGTCGTCCCAATGGACCTCCCTGGCATAGGTCTGATTCTCCATCACGACGGGCGGACGGGGCTGGCCGCTTGATGAAGTGGAGGGGGGTGGCAGGTTGGTGGGGCTGTCCGTGGGCGGAGTGCTGGCGGCGCAGCCCGACAGCAGCACGACCGCGACTAGCAGGCAAGCCCGCGATGCGGCTCCGGTCGAGACGGTCACTTCAGCCCCGCCGCATGGAGCACCGAGTCAATGAGAGTCGAGTTGTAGCGGATGGGAGAAGGCACCTGGATAGGCACGGGGACACAGTGGACTCCTCCGCCAGCGTTCTGGATGTGCCAAGTGCCTAGGCCCGCATAGCCGTTATCATAACCCGCCCCAATCACCTCTATGTCGAGTTGCCTATTGAGCGGGTCTAAACTGTTGATGCTGATGCCATACGTTTTCGCGGTGAAGGTCGCGCACAGGACTTGGCTTAGGATGTTTTGCAGGCTGCCGATGAAGCTCTGGGACTTCTGGTATTGCGTGGTGAAGTTCTCGCTTGGGTCGAAGCTCGTTGCGTAATCGACGGTGCGGTCGAGCACCTGCTGCACCACGTCCAGCTCCGGCGGCAGCGGGTCGGCGCTGGCCGCGGGAAGGACGGTGGACGACAGGAGGGCCACGGCAAGGATTCCAGAGACGCGGGCGCTCAAAGGCTTCTGGCCAAAATGGAAACACAGATTCATGGTCACTTCTCCGCGCCAACGGCCATTCGACTCCACTATATGAGTAAAGGGGCCAAGACCCGGGCCTGTTCCATTTCCGCAGAGAAACCTGTCCGGGACCTGCCCGCCCCTTGGCCCCTTTGCTTAAGGACACAATGTGATTCGTGGCCTTTCATGTCCTGCAACGCTGGAAGCGGCCTTCATAGCTGCCCCTTCTGGTATCGCGCCCGTCCCGGAGGCCGTTGATGCGCCGGCCGCAGGCTGCTGTTTTGGGGGAACTGCGTGGCCACTTTCTTGGCACCTTGCCAAGTGCCGCTGCGCCGGCCGAAGACCCCGCGCCCGTTCCGAAAGCCGTCCCCGTCCCGGTCGAGTCCGTTCCTGCTAGAGCGACCCTGCCGACGCCACCTTGTCCACCATGCAGCCAGGGACGCCCTTGGTCCTGCTGGCAGGTCTACCAAACCACCGCCGACGTGGAGGGGCTGCCTGCGGGGCCAACGAAACTGCGCTGCGGCGGTGCCGCATGACCGAGCAGGAGGCGCCAATTTCCAGGCGGGAGAACCTGATGATTGGCCTCGGTGTGTGTGGCCTGTTTGTTGGTGTCCCAATCCTCGCCCTGACGCTCCAGGTGACGTTTTGGGGGTGGGACGAGGCGGACCACCTGCACAAGGCCGTCCCCTTCTGCCCCCAGGACGGCAAAGCCACCTGGGAAACCAAGGAGGACATTGACGACAAAGCCAGCATCGTCCTGGCCCAAGACTTGCTCGCCAAGCGCGGTTGGAGCCAGATTCGCGTGCAAGACTTCGGCCACATCCAGCGCGCAACGGAATACCAACCCAAAGAGGTTCACTTCGTCACCATCAGCGCACACTGCAACCCGGAGGCCCCATGAACCGCCCGCCCATGCGCGCCCAAACACGACGCGACCGCGAGCTACTGGAGGAATTGGTGGTGTTGGGCTACGTCGAAAAACGGCCCGGTCCAAGTGGGCGCATGGGCTACTGGCCAACACCTGCGCTCCACAGCGCCCTGGACCACCTGCTGCCACCAGACTCCCCCGCGCGCGCTACCCTTCCGCCGCTGTGCCCACCCGCTACACCTGACACTTCCTCTCCTCGCCTTGCACCAACCCCGGAACCGGAGCCAGCAACGGCGAGGACCATGGAACCTTCGGCTCCGGTTCCCCTTTTCCCTGTCCCGGCGCTTTGCTCTCCTTCGCGCCGGGACGCCCTTTCAGCCATCAACTTAGGTGAACCATGAACTCGAACACCCTTCGCACCTTCGCCACGTTGGCGTTGGTGGTCATGGCTGCGGCCATGACGCAGATGCCCGTTTCCGCCACCGCACCCACCAATGATTCCTGTGCTGGGTATCCCAACGAGATCGTGGCTTCCACGTTCACCGTGCCCGCCGACTCATCTCTGGTGTTGAACCAGTCCACTGTGATTCGAGCTGACACCGTGGAAATCCTGGGCGTCCTGACGACCCAGGACGGCAACCGCACGGATGCTCCGTCGCTGTGCATCCAAGCCACCACCCTCACGGTGGCGGGAACGCTTTGCACCGGACGCGGAGCTGACGGCAATGTTGCCGTCGGGCGCAACGTCGAGGGCGGCAACGGCACCCAGGGCGGCAATCTCGTCATCAACCTGGTTGCCAACCAGAGTGCCGCGCCATCGTTTTCAGTGTTGCGGGATGCTGTGATTTGCACGGGCAGCGGCGGCAACGGCGGTCCTGCCTTCGGCACTCCCGGAACCCAGGTGATGGTGTTGGATGCGAAGCAGTTCACGCGCGTCTACACGTTGTGCCAGAACGCGATTGAGAGGGCGCGCAACCCCGTCAAGAACCTGGACCAAGCCGTGGACAGCGAGAGTCCGCCGTCGGACATCTACGTGTCCATCGAGGCGCAGGTGTGCGCGCCGTTGATGTTCGTGCAGGACGTGGTGGAGGACCCGCAGGGCTACGTGTGCAGCCGCATCATGGAAGGCCACCCGCCTGCGGTGGTGTGCGACCCCATCGACACGACACCAGACCTGGATGACTTGCCCGGATTGGACGACCTGCCCGGCCTGGACGACGTGCCGCCCGTCCCGGAGTTTTGCGATTTGCCGGCGGCGGGATGGATTCCCGTGGCCTGCAACGGAGAGACCGACAAGTGCAGCTTTGCCGTTGTCTCCGACGTGCCGGTGGTGTGTGCGCCGGTGCCGCCGACGTGCAGCCTCACCATCGT
>JAIVGU010000116.1 GCA_020201445.1 Halobacteriales archaeon | reverse complement strand
ACGCTAGACAGCCTCTCGCCCGAGGGGCTGGAGAAACGTGAAAAGGGGCTCACCGAGCGCCGCGCGGTGCAGGCTCTCCTGGCGGCGGGTGGGTCGCTGGCCCTGGAGGACATTGCGCCCAAGGGCGGCCTGGACCCCTCGCTCGCCACGGTCGCGGTCGGCTGGCTGCGCAAGAAGCAGTGGGCCACCGTCCAGAAGACGCCCGCGGGAACGATGGTCGCGCTCACCGGCAAGGCCGCGCCGCCGCTCGGCCCCGACGAGGAGGTCCTCCAGGAGCTCGCGGCCGAGCCCCGCACCACCCGGCTCCCCGGCGCCATCTCCCTCCTGGCCCAGCGCGGCGGCATCCTCCTCGAGGCGCTGCGGACCAGCCGGTTCATCCGCCTCACGCCCGAGGGCGCCAAGACCGTCAAGGGCCTCGACCCCGCCGCGGCCACCGCCATGGAGGTCAACCAAGTCACGCCGGAGCTGGTCGCGCGCTGGGCCAGCCTCACGCCCGCACAGAAGGCGCAGCAGCGGCTCCGCCCCTTCGACTTCGGCGTCCCCGTGGCCGTGCCCGCGCCCGGCAAGCCGCACCCGCTGACGCAGCTCTTCGAGGAGGTGCGCGACGTCTTCTGGAGCCTCGGCTTCACCGAGATCGCCGGCGACTACGTCGAGTCCGCGTTCTGGAACATGGACGCCCTGTTCATCCCGCAGGACCACCCCGCCCGCGAGATGCAGGACACCTTCTACCTCAAGGAGCCCGCCACCCAGCCGGTCCCGCCCGCGCTGTTCTCAACGGTGCAGAAGGTCCACCAGACCGGCGGCGGCACCGGCAGCGCGGGCTGGGGCGGCGCGTTCAGCCGGGAGGTCAGCAAGAAGGCCCTGCTGCGCACCCACACCACCGTCACCACCATCCGCCACCTCGCGGCGCACCCCAACCCGCCCGCCAAGGTGTTCGGCATCGGCCGCGTCTTCCGCAACGAGGCGATGGACGCCACCCACCTCCCCGAGTTCCACCAGATCGAGGGCATCCTGGTCGAGGAGGGCGCCACCTTCCGCACCCTCATCGGCGTCCTGCGCGAGTTCTACACCCGCCTCGGCTTCCCCGAGGTCAAGTTCCGCCCCAGCTACTACCCCTACACCGAGCCCAGCCTCGACGTCGCCGTGCGCTGGAACAACCGCTGGCTGGAGTTGGGCGGCGCCGGCATCTTCCGCCCCGAGGTCAGCCAGCCTTTGGGGGTGCCGTGTCCCGTGTTGGCGTGGGGCCTCGGCCTGGAGCGCCTCGCGATGATGCGGCTCGGCCTCAAGGACATCCGCGACCTGTACGTTCCTGACTTGAAGTGGCTCCAGGAGAACCCGCTGCGGCGCTGATGGCACCGGTTTGGTCAGAACCCGCTTGAAGCTGAGGCCTATGAGACGGGCGTGCGTCTGTTTGACCGGCCTGGTCCATGGGACCCCCATCTCGTTGGCGAAATGCCGCTGCGGAACGCCCGCCAACATGTCGAATTCCAGCACCGCCCCCTTGATTTCCATTGGCCGCTCCGCCGGGTCCATCTGGCAAAGTATAGTCGCTCGCCTATTCGCGTTGTGCATCCACGGTCGATGGAAGGGTCCATCCCATTCACGATTGACGGCAAGCCGCTGCGCGCCAGGGAAGGCGCGTTCCTGACTGCCGGGGAGTGGCTGGACCCACCCATGGCGGCGAACGTGCTTGCGTTGACCTATTCCCCCTCGCATGGTGCGCTCCTTCCGGGTCCCGCAACGTGGGACGACGCCGCATGCTCACATGAACGCCACGAGGGCGGCCACCGCGCCTTGCACACTGCGCGGTTTCAGAATCTGTTCGGCAAGGCATCCTCCTTCAATCGGGCGTGGCCCGCCTATGGGCGACCAGGCGGAGGGCTTGAAACCCTGCTCGTCGAGGGTGCCCTGTTCCCGTGCGACCAGCGCGAATGGGATTCCGCTCCCGGTGACGAGGAGGAGCACATGATGGCCACTCAAGCGGAGTTCGCCGGCGTCACGCAGGGGCTCTCGGACATGCTTGAAGGAACGGAAAGAAACCTGTTGGCCGATTCGCCGACCTTTGCAGGCCAACGGGAGGAAGACCGGAGACTGCGTCGTGCCGTGCAGCGCAAGGAAGAGGGGGTTTCCGCCGGCCTTGAGTCGAGAGGGGCCGGAATGGTGGTTTCGTTCTCCAAGGTGAAACCCCTGCCCGGAGGGACCGCCAAAGTCCTCTATCGGCTGCATGGCGCTTGGTGGGCCGATGCAATTCCCTACCGGGTCGTCCACCACCTGCCGCCGCTCGACGTCCCCGCGTCCGAGATGGAGGTGCTTCCCGGCATGCCTGACCCTGGCAAGGTGCAAAACCAGGCGGCTTCCATGCGGGACCGCATCCAGCAAGCGATGTACCAGAATCCAATGGCAAAGGTCTGGGTCATGGGAAGCCCCTGGCATCAAGGCGACGTCTGAGGATTAGCACCGCCACGCCACAAGGCGCATAAGGGGGGCCGCCTCCGCGCCACCATGGGCAAACCGTCCTGGCTCGTCACCGGCGGCGCTGGGTTCCTCGGCCAGGCCATCGTCCGCCGCCTCGCCGGGCTGGGCCATGCCGTGCGGGTCCTGGACACCGCGCCCCGCCCCGCCGAGCTGGACGGCCTCGCGCTGGACTACCGGCTGGGCGACGTGCGCGACCGCGTCGCCGTCGAGGATGCAATGAAGGGCGTGGACGTCGTCTGCCACGCCGCCGCCGCCCTCCCCATCCACCGCTCCAAGGCTTTCATCCACGCCGTCAACGTCGACGGCACCCGCAACCTGCTGGAGGCGGCGGCCGCGCAGTTGAGGAGGCCGCGCTTCGTCTTCATCAGCAGCACCGCCGTCTACGGCCTGCACAAGCAGCACCCCATCACCGAGGAGAGCAAGCTCGTCCCGGTGGGCCCCTACGGCTCCTCCAAGGTCGAGGCCGAGGCCCTGTGCGCCGCCTTCCGCGACCGCCTGCACGTCGCCATCCTGCGCCCCAAGACCTTCCTCGGCGAGGGCCGCCTCGGCGTCTTCGAGATCCTGTTCGACTGGATTGCCGACGGCAAGCGCATCCCCCTCATCGGCAAGGGCCACAACAAGTACCAACTCCTCGACGTGGAGGACCTGGTGGACGCCATCCTGCTCTCCGCGTCCCACCCTAACGGCTCCGACACCTTCAACGTCGCCGCCGACCATTTTGGCACCCTGCGCGAGGACCTGGCGCCGCTGTTCAAGGCCGCCGGCCACCCGCCCCGCTTCCTCCCCGCGCCCCGCCGCGCCACCATCGCCGCGCTGTTCGTGCTGGACAAGCTGCGCCTCTCGCCGCTGACCCGTTGGCACTATGGCACCATGTCGAGCGACTCCTACGTCGAGACCGACAAGGCGCGGGAGAAGCTCGGCTGGACTCCTAAGCGCAGCAACCAGGAAACGCTGCTGGCGGCCTACACCTGGTACCACGCCAACCGCGGCCGGGCGCGCGCCTCCACCGGCACCACGCACACC
>JAIVGU010000296.1 GCA_020201445.1 Halobacteriales archaeon | reverse complement strand
CCTTGCGGGAGCCCGCGCCCGTTCCCCAGGAGGCGGCTCCCGAGGCGCCTGCCAAGCGCACCCGCAAGGCCAAGCCCAAGGCCGAGCCCGCCCGCCCAGCGCAGGCCAAGCCTCCGGTCGCGTCCGCGGCGGCCATCGTCGAAGCCCCTCCCGAGCCGGCGCCTAGGAAGCGCGCCAAGAAGGCGGCGAAGGAGGCCGAGCCGGCCCCCGCGCCCAAGGCGTCCGCCAAGAGGCCCCGCAAGGCCGCGGCCTCCGCGCCCGAGCCGGACGGCAGGTGCCAGGCCACCACCAAGTCCGGCGAGCCGTGCAGGAACAAGGCGCAGCCGGGGTCCCGCTTCTGCGCTCGCCACGCCGCCTAGACGAAACCACGAATTGCACGAAGTCCACGAAACGGCCTTCGTGCAATTCGTGAAATTCGTGGTTCCTATGGCTTGGCGCGGCGGGTCCGCCACACACGGTGCCCAATCGTGAACACGACGAGCGCCACGCCCGGCGTCGCCGCGAGGTAGGCGAACCAGATGCTGCGCTCCTCCTCCTGGAGGTAGTGGATGGTCAGCTCCACGCTCACGGTGCCGTTGGTCGGGCTGCGCAGGTCGGGCACGGCGCCGCCGCGGTAGAAGTCGCCGCCGTTGTCGAGGACCAGCAGGTGCTCGGTGCGGCCGTCGGAGACCAGCGCGAACTCGTAGCTGCCGGTGACGTTGGCGCGGCTGGGCCCGGCGTCGAAGCTGAACGGCTGCGTGAGGTTGAGCTCCCCCTGCTGTGCCAGCCGGTCCGCCCACTCCTTCTCCAGGACATAGACGTCGATGGGGCCGCCGACGGCGTGGATCTGCACGGCGATGGGGGTGCCGGCGGTGGTGGGCAGCAGCCGCACCTGCGCGTTGTCCCCAGGCGCGACCTGGAACGACGGCGCCGCCGTCTTGGTGCGCAGGTTCTCCGGGGCGTAGTAGGTGCCTGCGAAGACGGCGAACAGGACCGCCAGCCCCAGCAGGCTCACCACGAGGCGGGCGGTCGCCATCCTACCACGGCACTTCCTTGAGGCCGAGCCAGTAGCCGACGCGGTTGACCAGCAGGTGCAGCAGCGGCGTCAGGACCAGCAGCGTCGCGAGCGTCAGCCAGGAGTCCAGGAGGCGGTGCGCGACCCAGCCGGCGGGCAGCAGCGGCGCGGCGAGCGTCATCCCCAGCAGGCCGAAGACCACGAAGTCGAGTTGGTCGAAGGGGAACCAGGAGCGGCCGCGGGCAATCCTGCGCCGCCGCTTGAAGTAGGACTTGACGAAGTCGCCCACCAGGGCCATGCCGCCGACGACAGCGCCGAAGAGGAGGACGCGCAGCGGCCCCACGGCGCCCACGCCGAAGTCCACGTCGCGCATCGTGCCCCACCAGGGCGCGAGGTAGGCGAGGAGCAGCGCCACCAGGCCGCCCACCAGGGTGCCGCCGGCCAGCCCGCGCCAGGTCTTGCCGGGGCCGAGGAGCCGCTCGCCGTCCCCGCCCATCCGGCCGCCGTCGATGGGGGCCGTCCAGCCGGGGACCAGCTTCGCGGCGAAGACCGGCGCCATGTTCGCGGCGTAGGCGGGCAGGAAGAGCCAGAGCGCGCGCAGGATGTCGAGCGGGTCCATGGCTCCATCCGGCCAGCCCATGCACGCCATAAAGGATGCACCCCGCCCGGCTTTGCCCCTAAACCACGGATTTCACGGATTGCACGGATGAGACCTGAATCCGTGTTCTCCGTGGAATCCGTGGTTTGGTTGGTCGGGGGGCGAGTTTAGGGGCAAAGCCACCCCGCCCGTTCCCCCCTCGGCCCTTCCGGCGGCGGACGGCGCGGCTGCCCATCAGGCCAGCCGGCGGTGGGTTTTCGAGGCTCGCCCGCCTCGCGGCCGCGTGCTCGCCTGCTTCTCGTTTGCGGCCAAGCCCGGGTTCGAGGGGGACTTCGAGCGCCTGCTGGACAACGAGGCGGGCGGGCGCGCCGTCGCGCTGGCGATGGGGGCCACCCGCAACACCCTGTTCCTGGGGCATGGGCGCATGGTGCGCGTCTTCGAGTTCCCGGACGGCGCCCGGCCCACGTCCTTGGCGGAGTTGGCGCGCACCGACCCGAAGGTGGCCGACTTCCTGCGGAGGCTGGCCCCTTTGATCGAGGGCGGGTTCGACCTGGACGAGCCCGGCAGCATCGAGGCCTTCAACCAGCGCAACCAGCTCGCCTTGGCCTACGATGTCTACACTTGAAGGGAGGATTCGGGCATTGCGCGGTGGCCTGGGGCCTGTCCATCGGCCAAAAGCCGCTCGAGGATGCTTCCCAAGCGCTCAGTGCCGGTGGCAGGGGTGGTAGATGACCACGAACCCGTCTGCATCTGTTGGGAGGACGGCAATCAGGTGGGCGTCGGCCCCTTCCCCCCGCATCCACTCCCCGTAGGCGGCGATGCTGGCCATCCGCTTCCTGTCGGTCATGTCAACCACGACAACCACCGTGCAGGCAACCCAAATGCCCCACGAAAGCGTGATGGTCAGGGCAGGCGCAAGTCCCGGGATGCCCTGCCGGCCTCAGCAGGATTCCGTGCTGGCCACCAACCTGAGAGCGCCTCCGTGGAACCGTGCTCCAGGACGGCTATGCCAGACGCTGGTCGCAGGCGGCGCGGCGGGCGCAGCCGCGGCAGCGGCCCGGCTGCTCGTGGTCGCGGTCGGCCTTCCCGGCGGCCTCGGCAGCGGCCATGCGCTCCAGGGTGGCGCCCAGGCGGCTGCGCAGGTCGGCGTCCCAGCCGACGCGGAAGGTCCCCTGCGGGTAGGTGAGCAGGCCGTACTCGGGCGCCGTGCCGGTGTTGGTCTCCAGGAGGTGGAGGTAGCTGGCGACCTGGAGGAGGTGGCTCTCGTAGGGGCGCGCCGGCGTCTGGCCGGTCTTGACCTCGACGGGCACCAGGCCGTGCGCGGTCTTGAGGACGTAGTCGGGCTTGCCGCTCAGGCCCGCGGCCGGGTCGGTGAGCAGGGTGCCCTCGCCGGCCAGGTCGGAGGCGATGACGTGGCCGGGGACGATGCCGGCCTCCTCCTGCTTGGCGCGGTAGGTCTCCTGGGCGGTCAGGGCGATGACCAAGAGGCCGCCGCTGGAGGCGACGAGGACCAGGGCCATGGTGAGGAAGAGGATGTGCTGCGGCGTCTGGCGCAGGAAGAGCAGCTCGAGGGTGAGGACGGTGAGGGAGGCGGCCACGGCGAGGAAGCGGAACGCCCACGCGACGGCGCGGCGGTACTCGCTCTTGTCCTCCTCGGCGCTGGCGAGGGCTTGGCCGCTGGCCTGGTGGACGGCGATGCCGCGCCGGCTCTGCTCCTGGGGGTCGATGCCGCGGCGGGCGAGCCACCAGTTGTGCGCGCAGTACGCGAACTGCTCCACTTCGCCGGCGGACGGCACGGATCCTGGGGCGCACGACGGCCGGGGTAGATAGGGGTTGGCTGCTGCGCCGCGCCGCGCAGAGGAAGCGGCGGGGTGGGCGCGGGGCGGAAGGGCGCCGGTGCAGGCGTGGGCG
>JAIVGU010000188.1 GCA_020201445.1 Halobacteriales archaeon | reverse complement strand
GCTCTACGCTACCCAAGGAGACCGGGCCGGCACCTGCAAGGTCTGGCATGCCGACCGCGCCGCGGAAGCGCTTCGCGACCCCACCGTCCGTGCCTACATCCGCGAAGCAGTCGGCCGCATCTACGGTGAAGGGGTCCGCGCGACCTTCGACAAGCGAGTTCGTGACACCCTGGACAACCATGTGAGTCTCATCGAGGACCCTGCCGAGGTGGCAAAGACGACGCAGGACCGCTTCCCGCGAGGACCCATGTCCAGCCTGCGCGACGTGGACGAGACCATTCCCATCATCCACCCCTCGCAACGGGTCCGTGATGGTGTTCTGCAAGAGTTCGGAATCAGCAACCGTATGGAGCGTAGCCGTCTCCAGGTAATCTTCAAGCACCTCCCGGAGAGCGTGTTCGCGTATCAAGGGGGACAGGCCATCGTCAGGTCATCGGCAATCTTGCCGGACGAGACGACGCATCGCCTGGGCGCCATCGACGTCGCCAGCGTCGTCCCGCGCATCCAGCACCTGCTGCGCCAGGTTGATTCATTGCAGAAGCTGCTCTTCATGCCCGGAGGAATCAAGAACGTTGAAGGCCGAATCCAGTTGGTCCGGCCAGGCAAGGTCCTTGTGGACCTCTATCCAACAGTGCTACAGTGCTATGCCTCGGGATGCGGTGCGGCATGGGTGTTTGACCCCTATGGCCCGCGCGGCAGCGACTGCCCGCGCTGCGGCCGCACCAAGCGGCAGGCCGACAGCAAGCAGTTGGCCCACGTTGCGGTTCATCACTGCGGCACAATGGAGAACCTGTGGGTCAAGAACTGCCTGAAACACCGAAGCGCGCCTATCATCCTGGAGCGCAGCGGACGTGGCCCCACCGAGTGGAAGTGGGTCTGTAGCGAGTGCGGCGAGAAGCAGGGAACGTTCCAGTATTGCCGGCAGGCAACCTGCACGGGGGCCCGCCAATGACTACGCCCGCGGACGAGCGCAAGATGACGCTCGCACTGCACAGCCGCGC
>JAIVGU010000115.1 GCA_020201445.1 Halobacteriales archaeon | reverse complement strand
GCGGCCGGACCGCGTCACGATGCAGGACGCTACCGCGCAGATGGCCATCCTCCAGTTCCTCACCACCGGCAAGTCGCAGACCGCGGTGCCGACGACCGTCCACTGCGACCACCTGATTGCGGCGCAGCAGGGCGCCAACGCGGACCTGCACCAGGCGACGACGCAGAACAAGGAGGTCTACGACTTCCTCCAGACGGCGGCGGCGAAGTGCGGCATGGGCTTCTGGAAGCCGGGCGCCGGCATCATCCACCAGGTCGTCCTGGAGCAGTACGCCTTCCCCGGCCAGATGGTCATCGGCACCGACTCGCACACGCCCAACGGCGGCGGGCTCGGGATGTTCGCCTCCGGCGTGGGCGGCGCGGACGCTGTGGACGTCATGGCGGGCTTCCCGTGGGAGGTGCTGCACCCCAAGGTCATCGGCGTCCACCTCAAGGGCCAACTGTCCGGCTGGACCGCGCCCAAGGACGTCATCCTCAAGCTGTGCGGCATCCTGACCGTGCAGGGCGGCACCAACGCTGTCATCGAGTACTTCGGCGAGGGCTGCGCCAGCATCAGCGCCACCGGCAAGGCCACCATCACCAACATGGGCGCCGAGTTGGGCGCCACCACCTCCGTCTTCCCGCACGACGCGCGCATGGACACCTACCTCAAGGCGACCGGCCGCGCCGCGCTGGCCGACCTCGCTGGCAAGGTCCACAAAGAGTTGCTCACCGCCGACCCCGAGGTTCTGGCCGACCCCGCGAAGTTCTTCGACCAGGTCGTCGAGATCGACCTGAGCACGCTGGAGCCGCACCTCGTCGGCCCGCACACGCCCGACCTGGCGCGCCCGGTGTCGGAGGTCGCGGCGGCGGTCGCCCGGGAGAAATATCCCGACCGCATCTCGGTGGCGCTCGTCGGCTCCTGCACCAACTCCTCCTACGAGGACATGGAGCGCACCGCCGACATCGCCCGCCAGGCCAGCGCGCACGGCCTCAAGGTGGCCTCGCCGCTGCTGGTGACGCCCGGCTCCGAGCAGGTCCACCTCACCATCCAGCGCGACGGGCAGATGGCGAGCATCCAGAAGGTCGGCGCCACGGTGCTGGCCAACGCCTGCGGCCCCTGCATCGGCCAGTGGAACCGCGCCGAGTCGGAGACGAAGGCGGAGAACACCATCGTCACCTCCTACAACCGCAACTTCCCCAAGCGCAACGACGGCTCGGCCAAGACCTTGGCGTTCATCGGCAGCCCCGAGATCACCATTGCCTACGGGCTCGCCGGCCGCCTGTCGTTCAACCCGCTCACGGACGAGCTGGTGGGCGCCGACGGCAAGCCGTTCCGCCTCCAAGCTCCGAGGCCGGCGCCGGAGGTGCCAGCGAAGGGCTTCGTGCCGGACCCCGACGGCTACCTCGCCCCCGCGGCGGGGCCCGTCGAGGTGCGCGTCGACCCCAAGAGCGACCGCCTGCAACTCCTTGCGCCGTTTGCGGCGTGGGACGGCAAGGACCTCCTCGACCTCCCGCTGCTGCTCAAGGCGAAGGGCAAGTGCACGACGGACCACATCAGCCAGGCCGGCCCGTGGCTGAAGTACCGCGGCCACCTCGACAACATCAGCAACAACTGCTTCCTCGGCGCCATCAACGCCTTCACCGGCTCGGCCGGCGGCGGCAAGGACCAGCTCGACGGCAAGACCAAGCTGTTCCCCGAGGTCGCCCGCCACTACAAGGCGCAGGGCATCCGCTGGGTCGTCGTCGGCGACCAGAACTACGGCGAGGGCAGCAGCCGCGAGCACGCCGCGATGGAACCGCGCCACCTCGGCTGCGCCGCCGTCCTCTGCCGCTCGTTCGCCCGCATCCACGAGACCAACCTGAAGAAGCAGGGCCTTCTCCCGCTGACCTTCGCCGACCCCGCCGACTACGACAAGGCGCAGGAGGACGACCGCATCAGCATCGTCGGCCTCGCGCAGATGGCGCCCGGCAAGCCGCTGACCGTCGTCCTGAAGCACAAGGACGGCAAGAGCGACACCATCCAGGTCCGGCACACCTTCAGCAAGGAGCAGATCGACTGGTTCAGGGCGGGCAGCGCGCTCAACCTGCTGCGCAGCAGGTAGCGCCCGACGGCTGACCAAGCCACGGATTCCACGGAGTCTGGTTCATCCGCGGGAATCCGCGCCATCCGCGGTTTCGTCGGGGAGAAGCCGCGCCGGCCAAACCGCGATTCCGCGGATGGCGCGGATTTTGGTTGCCTGTTTGCTCAAGGTTGCGTCCACAGCATCCGCGAAAATCCGCGGTTCGCCGTAGATTGCCGCTTTGCACCCAAACTCCTGACGCGCCGCGAACCGAAGCAGGGATTTCGGGGATGACGGGGGATGTTCCTTGCAGGTGTTCGTGGCCCATGCAGTTCCGTGCAATCCGTGGTTTCGTCGGTGTCGAACGGGCCACCAGCAAACCGGATAAGGAGAGCCCTCCTGGGAGACTCGTGAAGCTCGTCGCCTTCGACCTGGAGACCACCGGCCGCGACCCCGAGCGCGACCGCATCATGGAGTTCTGCTTCATCGAGCTGGACCCCGACCTGCGCGAGCTGGGCCGCTGGAGCCGCATCGTCGACCCGCAGGTGCCCATCCCCGGCGAGATCCAGGAGCTCACCGGCATCAAGCCCGAGATGCTGCTCGGCCAGCCGCCGTTCTCCCTGCACGCGCCGCGCGTCCAGCAGCTCGTCGAGGGCGCCACGCTCATCGCGCACAGCCACTCCTTCGACCTGCAGTTCCTCAACAAGGAGCTGCGCCTCGCCGGCCAGCCCGGCCTCGCCGTCGACCACCCGTGCGTGGACACGCTGGAGATCGAGCGGGTCGTCAACTCGCACCGCCTCGGCGAGACCTACCGGCGCTACGTCGGGCAGGCGATGGAGGGTGCCCACCGCAGCGAGGCGGACACCTTGGCCACGGTCGAGGTGCTGCGCCGCCAGCGCGCCGCCCACGCCGCCCTGCTGCCGCCCACGGTGGAGGGGCTGGTGGTGCCGAACCTGAAGCGCCACTTCGAGGGCGAGGCGGCGACGCGCTCCTGGCTCGACCACGGCCACCGCTTCTACAAGGACCACCTCGGCACCATCCGCTTCGGCTTCGGCAAGCACCGCAACGAGCCGGCGCTGGAGCACGAGGACTACCTGCTGTGGATGAAGGGCAAGGACTTCCCCTCCGACTGCAAGGCCACCATCGACATGATCCTCAAGGCCAAACCGGCTCCCCCGGCCGCCCCCCTCGCGCCAAAGGCTTGACGTTTCCGCATTGCCGAACTCCCGCCTCGTGACGGGTTCTCCGTCGCTTGACGGGCAAACCCCTAATTCCCTCTGGCGGGTGGGTGCACCCATGCGCGCCATGTTCGAAGCCCTCGCCCCCTCGGCCCGGCACGCTGGCGGCGCCACCCAGGGCCGGGCCCGCATGGCGCAGGGGGCCACCCACTCCGACCCCTCGCTGGGCCTCTTCCTGATGGCGCTGTGGTCCGCCGCCATGCTGCTCTTCACGTGGGACATGGCCCGCGCTCCCACCGACTGGGAG
>JAIVGU010000295.1 GCA_020201445.1 Halobacteriales archaeon | reverse complement strand
GGATGGTGGTGATGACCAGAACCGCGTTGAGCGCCGTGGTCTTCTGCAGGCCCACCATGAAGAGGCCCATGTTCAGCACCACGCCGAGGAGGAGAGGCCCAGCACGCGCGGCCACTCGGCGCGGATGGGGATGGGGTTGCGCACCACCAGCAGGTGCAGGATGAGCAGGAAGAACGCCGCGCCGCCCACGCGCAGCGCGAGGATGGCGTAGGGGTCAAGGTAGGGGAAGACCTTCTTCGCGGCCACCGGGAAGAGGCCGAAGAGGACCTGCACGACGAGCAGGGCGGCGTAGGAGGAGTTGGCGCGCTGCTGCGGGGTGGCCTCCTTCACGGGTGCGGCGACGGAGGCGCGATAGATGAACGCGGCTGCCCGGCTCTCCGACCGGCCGGCAAGGGATTCCAAGGGTCGGAATTCCTGTTTTGCCACGGAATCCCACTGAATCCTCGGAATCCCTGCCCGGAGCGAGCTTGGTGCAAAGGCGGAGGGCTGCCGCTCACAGCGTCGCCTGGTAGTCCACGACCAGGTGGCGCAGCAGGTCCTGCGGGTCCAGGAACTCGGTCCGCCCGCCCGCCGCCTTGGCGATGCGGTTGGCGGCGTCGACGAACCGCTCGTCGCGCGATTCCAGTTGGTACAGCACGAGCCGGACCGGGCCGGAGCGGCGCAGCCGGCGGGCCTCCTCCAGTGCGGGGGGGAGGCAGGCGCCCGGGTTGTCGGCCTTGTCGCCGCCGTCGGGGAGGGGGCGCGCCTCGGGGAGCCCGTCGGTGATGAGGTAGACAATGCGGCGGTCCGCCATGCTGGCGTCGAGCAGGCGGCGGGCCTCGCGCAGGGCGGCGGCGAAGTTGGTGAAGCCGCCGGGCTGGGCGTTCCAGCAGCCGGCGAGGTCGACGCGGTGGACGCTGGTCTCCATCTGGAGCAGGTCGATGCGGGCGTCGTCGCGGCGGAGGCGGACGGCGCGGTGCAGGACGAGGGCGACGCGTTTGGCGGCCTCCAGCCTCCCCGCCTCCTCCATCGAGCCGCTGGTGTCGATGATGACGACGACGTGGGCGCTCGTGGAGCGCACCTCGCGGTGGACGAGCGCGTCCTCGTCGAAGAGGTGGCGGACCTGGGGGTGGCGGGTGCGGGCCTGCACCAGGGAGCTGGCGAGGTCGATGGCGCCGAGCTCGTGGTGCGACAGCAGCGGGCCGCGCTCGTACTCGCCGTCGCCGCCCGCGTAGGAGCCGGGGGTCGCGGCGCCGCCGCCGGGGAGGTCGCCAAGCTCGTCCGCCGCGATGAGGGCCGAGAACCTCTCCAGCAGGAGGTGGGTCGGCCTCCCCTTCGTGTCGACGAGGCCGGCCTGCGAGAAGTCCTGTAGCACCTCCTTCGCGAGCGCCTGGTAGGGGCCCTGCGCGAGCCCGGCCTCCAGCTCGGCAAGCTCGCGGGCCTGCGCGTCCTCCAGCGCCGACTCCTCCTGGTCGCGCGCCCGCCGGGTCCGCTCCGCGTCCTGCCGCAGGGCCTCCAGCTCGCGCTCGGCGAGGTCGTGGTCGGCCCGCACCGCAAGCTCGCGCTCCGCCCGCGCGGCGGCCTGCTCCTCCTCCATCATGCGGGTGACGCGCTCCGCGTAGTCCTCGCGGCCGAGCAGGCGGTCCCACGCCGAGCGCATCCGCTCGCCGAGCGACGCCTCGGGCTTGAGCCGCAGCCGGGCCATCAGCTCGGGGTGGTCGCGGGCGAGGCGCACCAGGTCGACGCGGTGTCCGCCCGCCTGCACCGTGCGCGGCGGCGGCTTGCGGCCCGTGAGGGCGCGCACCGTGCGGACCCACGCGGACACCAGCCAGACCCACGCCGCGAGCAGCCAGCCGCGCACCCGGTTCCAGAAGCCGGGTCGAGGCGGGGCGGTGGCTTGGTCGAGGGCGGCGGAGAGGCCGACGAGCCGCGCGGCGGGGACGAGGGGGGCGGACGCGAGCCGGCGGCGCAGCTCGGCCTCCCGCTCGGACTGTTGGCGCAGGCGCTCCTCCCACGGGGTCAGCCTTTCCCTGCGCTCGGCGCCGAAGCGCTCCCGCAGCCTGCTGCGCCGCTCCCGCGCCGCGCGCTCCAGGCGCTCCATCTCCGCCTGCACGCGGCGGCGCAGCCAGGGGTCGCGCGCCTCCTCCCGCCTGAGCCACGCCTCCAGGCCGGCGCGCCCCTCCTGCGCGAGGATGCGGACGAGCTCGTCGCGCTGCCGGGGGCTCAGGCTCCAGCCCTCGTCGGCCGCCCGGCAGTCGGGCAGGACCATCGGCAGGGCGCGCGCGGCCATGCTCTACGCCTGGAACGCGCCCAGCTCGTCGAGGGCATGGACCACGGCGGGGAGGCGCTCCGGCACCTCGGCGTGGTCGACGCCCTCCTCCGCCTGCACGAACTGGGCGAAGCGCCGCACCTTCGGGTCGCCGCCCTGCCGCACCGTGGCCGCGAGCTGCGTGGCGTCGCCGGCCATCGCCTGCCGCACCGCCTCCAGGACGCGCAGCCCCTCCGCCTTGTCTTCCTTCAGCTCGCCCACGAAGAAGCGGCACCAGTAGGCGTTGGCGCCCTTCTTGGCCGCGTCCGCCCAGGCCTGGTCCACGAAGTCGGTGACGACGCGCTGGTTGCGCTCGAACTCCTCGGGGCTGCGGCCGCGCACCCTGCCGCGCATGGCGTCGCGCGCCCCGCGCCGGAAGTCCTGCGGGTCGATGGTGCGGTCGCCCTCCAGCAGCGCGTATCCCCCTGCCCGCCGGAGCATCTCCACGAGCGTGCGGTTGCTGGCCACCTCGGCGAGGTCGTCCGTGCCGGGGCCCTTGGCGCGCCACCGCATCATCAGCTCCACGGCCGCCTCGCGGTAGGGGCCGGGGATGGGCATGGCCTGCTCGCCGGAGAGGCCGAGCTCGACGATGCGGCGGTTGGAGCGGTGGGTGCGCGGCAGGGCCACGACGACGTGCGCCAAGCGGTCGGAGAGCGGCTCCGTCACCAGCGCGAGGTCGCGCACGTTGGTCGTCGTGATGGCCACCAGGTCGGCGGGGAAGGTCTCGCGGCTCTTGGCTGGCGTCACGATGCCCTCCTGGAGGGCCTGGAGCAGGACGTTCTGCGTGCCGCGCGGCAGCTTGCCCACCTCGTCCACGAACAGGAGGCCGCGGTGCGCCTGCAGCGCCTTGCCGGGCTCCAGCACGAGCGGGCTCGTCGGGTCGCCAATCTGCTCCAGCCGCGCCAGGTTGATGCTGCCGGTCAGGTTGTCGGGGAACACCTCGGCGGAGCCCTGCACGCGGGCGAAGCCGTGCCCCTCGCGCAGCCGGACGCGCTTGACCGGGATGTTCTCGGCCTTGAGGTTCGCCGGGTCGAAGCCGCCGAGGCCCTTCATGCCGCCGACGCTGCCGTGGTTCGCCTTGCAGAACGGGCACGCCGGCACCACCTTGGCGAACGCAGGGTCGGTGAGGCTGAACGGGTCGTCCTGCACCGGACAGTCCGCCACCGCGAACACCTCGCGCGGCATCAGGTCCCACAGCGCCTTGGCCAGCAGCGTCTTCCCCGTCCCCGAAGGCCCCAGGAT
>JAIVGU010000114.1 GCA_020201445.1 Halobacteriales archaeon | reverse complement strand
GCACAGCCTGGAGTGGCCGGCCGACCTGCGCGCCGACGCCACCAGTTCCTTGACCTGGTACATCCGGGCGTCGTCCGGCGCCGCGGCCCCGGTGGACGCCATGGAGATCCGGGACGAGCGCGGGCCGCTGCCGGTCGCCTTCGCCGCGGCGGGCATCTACCCGTTCACGTGGCGCCCTGACGCCCCAGGAGCGCACACCCTGGCGTTCCTCCAGGGCGGCAAGGAGCTGGCCCGGCTCCAGGTGGCGGTCCCGGCCGGCAGTGCGCTTCGGCTGGGCTGATATACAAGAAGGAGCGTCGTCGCTCCACCGATGCAAGCGAAGGCGACCCTCGCCGCCCCCACCCTGACCCACTCCGCGGCCCCCTGCCCCCCCGGCACCGGCGACGGCTGCGGCATCGGCGAGCTGTTCCACCTCCTGGGCCGCGTCCACATGCTGGACATCCTGTACCAGTTCCTCTGCGAGCCCAGCGGCCCGCGCCGCTTCGTCGACCTCCAGTCGACCCTCGGCATCAGCCCCAACACCCTCTCCGAGCGCCTCAAGGCCCTCGTCGAGGCGGGCCTGCTGTCGCGCACCGCCTACAACGAGATTCCGCCCCGCGTCGACTACGAGGCGACCGCCAAGGCGCACGACCTGCAGCCGGTCTTCGAGGCGCTGTGGGCCTGGAGCCAGCGCCACGCCCTCAAGCCGTCCCCGCCCGCGTCCCAGGTCGCGACCGTCACCGTGACGCAGCCTCCGCTGTAGCACGGGCCACGGGGCCATCGGTCGCTCCGGACCAGGGAACCAGGGTCCAGGGGACGCCGAGAGCGGCGAGCGCCCCTTTCGGTGTCCTCGGCGTTCTCGGCAGATTGGTGGAGGCCAGGAATCTCCAGTGACCAAAGCGCTCAAGCAGGCGCGCCGGTCATGCCGCGCCGCCCGTGCTGTGGGACGTCCCGGTGGAAGGCAGGTACTTGGGGTACGGGACCGCCCTCGCCGCGCTGTGCGCCGCCGCGGTGGCCGCCTGCGCCCTGTTCGCCTACGAGGTGGCCAAGCGCCGCGTCCCCCTCCGCCCCGGCGCCGCCGGCCTGCTGCTGGCGGGCATCGCAGCGTGCGCCGCTGCCTTCGTGGGGCTCGTCGCCGCCGTCGCGCAGGGCCACCCCGCCTGGGACCGCATCGGCAGCGACCTCCTGGCCGGTGCCTCGGCGGGACCCCTGCGCCCCCTGGTGCAGGCCTTCGCCCTGCTGGGCTCCTTTCCCTTCACGCTGCTGGCGCTGTTCGGGCTGTTCGTGTGGATGCTCAAGCGCGAGCGCTGGACCGAGGCGTACGTCGCGCTCGCCTCCGGCGGCGGGCTGGCGGGCCTCCTCCTCGTCCTGAAGCTCCTGCTGCCCCGGGTGGCGCGCGCGCCGCAACTGTTCTTCACGGGCGCCACGGCGTTCCCCAACGACTCCGCCGCGCTCGCCCCCGCCTTCCTGGCCATCTTCCTGTTCCTGCGCCGCCGGGTTGGAACCACGAATTCCACGAATGACACGAACCCCTCCTTCGTGCAATTCGTGAAATTCGTGGTTTGGTGGGTCGCCGTGGCCCTGCTCGCCTTCGCCCCCGTGATGCTCGGCCAAGCCTGGCTCAGCGACGCCCTCGCCGGACTTTTGCTCGCAGGGCTCTGGCTCCTGCTCTCCTACGTCGGCCTTTTGCTCGTGGAGGAGGGGCTCGCGCCGGGCAACCGCTCGCTGCTGCTGCGCGCCCTCGACCGCGCCGACGCCGGGGCCCGCCGCGTCGTCGCCCGCCCCGTCCCCTGGCTGCTCGCCGCCATCGCCGTCGGCGTTCTCCTGCGCCTGGTGAGTTCCTGGTGGACGCCGCTGGGGGTGGACGCCTTCGTCTACGCCGTGATGGGGAACCAGCTCCTCCACACCGGCTCGTTCACGATGCCGTGGGGCGACGTCCACACCTACCTGACGGCGCCGGTCCCGTCGCACCACTACCCGCCGCTCTACCCCCTCTACCTTGCCGGCTTCTACCGGGTGCTGGGCTTCAGCCAGTCGACCACGCACGTCGCGGCCATCGTGAGCAGCCTCGGCGCGCTCCTGGCGACGTGGCTCTGCACCCGCGACCTCTACGGCCCACGCAAGGCGCTCGTCGCCACCGCCGCCGTCGCGCTCAGCCCCCTCTTCGTGCAGAACACGGGGCAGGGCTACAGCGAGAACCTGGTGCTGCTGCTGTTCGTCGCGACCCTGTGGTCCATCCTCAAGAGCCTGGAGAGGCCGTGGCACATCCTGCCCGCGGGCATCCTCGCGGGGCTGGGCTACCTCACCAAGTCGAGCATGGGCTACTTCTTCGTCGTCGCCGGCCTGGGCGGCCTCGCGTGGCGGCTCCACTGGAAAGGCCTGCGCGTCCTGCGCGACCCGGCCTACCTCGCCGCCATCCTCGCCTTCGGCGCGCTGGTGGCGGGGTGGGCGGTCCGCAACGCCCTCCTCTTCGGCTCGTGGGAGACCAGCCAGCACATCTCCGCGGCCTACCACCACGCCCTTGCGCATCCCCTGCAATGGGGTTTCCTGGCGCTCGTGACGTTCGTCCTCTACGCCACCGTGGGCTACCTCGTCTTCCTCGCCCTCCTCCCGTGGCTGCCGCGCCTGGCCAAGATGCCCAAGCTGGAGACGGAGCACGACTCCGGCCTTTGGCTGGCGCTGGGGCTGCCGCTGCTGCTGACGGCGGCCATCGACGCGGCGCTCTGGCTGACGGAGCGCGAGTTCTTCATCAACAACGTGCGCTACGTCGGCTTCGTGGCCGTCCCCGCGGTGTGGCTGCTGCTGCGCCACCTCGACCTGCGCCCGCGCGCCGTCCGCCTCGCCGCCGTGGGGACGTTCCTCCTCCTGCTCACCGGCTCGCTGCTGTTCGCCAAGCCCGGCGGGTCGAGCATCCAGGCCATCGCCGACGACCTCGGCCCGCGCATGCAGGACGGCGACTCGGTGGCGTGGGTCGACACCAACGTGCACGGCATCTACCGCTTCTACTTCCAGCTCACCCGCGACGGCACCCGCGCAGTCCCGGTCGCCATCGCCTGCGCCGCCGACCCGCTCTGCCCGCCGGACACCCCCGGCCCCGGCACGCTCGACACGACCTGGGTCCTCATGGAGGGGGACGGCGCCGCGCTCCTGCCGCCCCACTACGTGCCGGTGCCGGACTCGCCGGCGCAGTACGACCCGCGCTTCCCGGAATACATGAGCCTCTGGCGCCACACGTGAGCCCATGCCGTCCGACTGGTCCCACCCCATCGCGCGCCTCACCGGCGCCCTCTCGCACTGGGCCGCCGCGCTGCCGCCGTGGGTGGTGCTGGCCGGGGTGCTGCTGGCGGGGCTCGTCGAGGCCACGCCTTTCCTTGGCATCCTGGTGCCCGCGCACACCGCCGTCTTCCTCGCCGCGTTCCAGTGGGCGACCCTGGAGCGCGACCCGACGCAACTCGTGGCCGCCTGCACCCTCGGCGGCGCGCTCGGCGACGCCGCCTTCTACCTGCTGGGCTGGCGCTACGGGCTGCGGTTCATGGAGCGCTGGCCGCGCTGGGTCCGCC
>JAIVGU010000113.1 GCA_020201445.1 Halobacteriales archaeon | reverse complement strand
GGGCGGCCTTCCTCCGCGGCGATGAAATCAAGGCCAGCATCAGGCCCTATTTCCATCCAAACCTCGAGAACCACCGGCGCATGTACCTGGCCCATGCCCCGATTCTGTGGCAAGCCGCTGGCTCACACCTCCCAGTGGCCTCGACGAAGTCCGTCAACGACATTGGCCAGTGACAAGTGGCAACTGGCGGACGAAATGCCGCCGTTGAGCGTTAGCGTCAACGGCGTCGCAAACATTCACCTCAAAGGAAAATCAACTCGTTATGACGAACACACTGAACCATCGACCCCAAACACTCTTCACAACCACGCAAGCGAGCAGTTCTGCCTCCCAAGACACCCCATGAGCCGCCGCTCTTTCAAGACCATCAACTTGCCGCGCGAAGTTGTTGACTGGATTGACTCCCTCTTGAAGGGAGTTGGAGCAAGAAGGCCGCTTGGAATTGCATCCCGTGACGAATTCGTGCGCATCGCAGTGGCTCTTCTCGGGATGGCCCTCGAAGACCAAGACCGCATCCCGCCACTCCAGAGCCTACAGGAACTCGTGCAGGCCCTGAACCAGCACCGACAACCCAACCGCACAGCAGACTTCGCCGAAAGCCCGCAGGACCACGAAGGCGCCACGCAAGCATGAGCAGAGCCGTTCCCATCGAGTTCAGTGGGCCCTTCGTGGCCCTTGACCTCGAAACCACCACCATGCACGCGGCCTCCGCACGCATCGTCGAGATGACCCTCGCCGCCCTCGACAGCGAACTGAAGGTTCTGCGCAGCTTCACCCAGCGCCTCAACCCCGAATCCTCCATACCTACGGCCGCAACGGAACTGCACGGCATCAGCGACCAAGACGTGCAAGGCGAACCCTTGTTTCGCGACGTGGCAGCTCGTGTGCAGGGCTTTGTGCGCGGCGCCACTCTCATCGCGTACAACGGCCGCCGGTTCGACATCCCGGTCCTCCACCGCCACCTACGTGCAGTTGGGCAACCCGGCATCCAAGGAAATCCTCTCATCGACCCGTATCTGCTCTTCACCGAGGACGCCCCACGTACCCTGACTGCCGCCTGCCAGTTCTATCTTGGCCGAACTCATTCCCAAGCCCACCAGTCTGCAGCCGACGTGCAGGTCATGTTAGATGTTCTGCGCATGCAATTGATGCGCCGTCGCCTTGCTAAGGCAAGGAGCTAGCAGTGTGCAAGGGGCTCCCGTACAGTTGGGTCGCAATGTCCCGGCGGCGCACCGTTCAGTCCGCCATGCCAAACGCATTTATTCTCTGTTGGGCGTGTTTTCCTTGGTGAAGGACCTTGCAGACGGCAGTGCGGGGTCGATGACTCCGCTACTGCTTGCCATATTGCTGCTTGCAACCCCTGCCACAGCCAGTGAGCCCGTCCATGTCGCTGGCGACCTGACGTCACATGGTGATGTGGCGATGGTTGGCAGATTGGCTGGCCAACTCGACCTTGCAGGGGTCTGCTTTGAATCTGCTTGGGGGCCCGCAGACGTATGGACCAACTTGACAGTCCAGAATGCACACCTGCTTCTCGTCGACTCGCCAATCCCCCAAGCGGAAACACAGCCTGGAAGTCCAGTTGGGGGTGGAACCCAGGATGCACCGCCTTACCCTATGCAGGATTCAGTGATTGAAGACCGAGATTTCACAGGTCACATGCGCATTCGGACCAGCCAGCAAAACGCTGCAATTCGGTTCCTCCCCCGCGCTGGCCAAGATTTGCGGATGCCCATCAACGTGACAGGCCATCATCTGCTTCAGCCCGCTTTCCTATACGGCCCACGGGCATCCTCGAATGAACCTGTCTTCCAGCCTACGTTCCAGGGTCGCACCCTGATTCCAACTGGCATGCCAGGCCAACTACAGACCGATCAGGCTTCTCTGCTCGGCCTTGATGATGGCTTTACGGGCATCGTGTACGGGGCACTCGTGTCGCTGAGCGATGGGACTTCCATTGAAACCGGGAAATTCGTGCATTCTGGAATTGAAGCATCAGACCCAGCGTACCAGTCCAGGCTGGGCTACTACCATCGCTACTACCTGGTCATCGAAGTCCAGCCTGGCATGGCACATGTGGAATTCGGTGCGAGTTCGACAGGCGCCTGGAGGCTACAGAGCAAGACCTTCGAAGGAACCCTAACAGGAGACGCCGCGTTCTCGGCGGTCTCCGGCGACACGACGGTGGACCACCGCTTCCTCAATCCCAACCTAGGCCTTCTCCAGGTGATTGGGAACTTTGACCTCAAGGGGACCTACGGCAGCGATGGCAGCCGCTGGCACCTTGACGGCACCGCCTCGTTCGTAGGCGCAGACGGCGCCACGGTTGTCGGGCATCGCTTCCAGACGGGCCTTCTCATCGCCGGCGGGGCGGGAATCCTCGGCCTGGTGATGCTCGGCATCCTGCGGTTTGGCAGAGACCTCCTTCTCCTTGCCGGCTACAACCGGGCCGACCCACTCACCCACCCAAAACGGGTCCAAATCCTCCGAATCATCGGAGAAGAACCAGGAGTCACAAACGGAAGCCTCGTTGCCGCCACCGGGCTCCACCCCGCCACGGTGCGGTTCCACCTGCGCGTCCTGAGAACGGCCCACTGCATCGAAACTCATGCGCGGGGCCGCCGGCAGCATCATCACCTCAACAGCAGCCACTACCGCTTCTACGTTCCCCCACTCCAAGAAAAGGGCGCCGGCAAGGTAAGCGTTCCCCATGCCTTGGCCACCATCCGCCAACCCATCCGATCTGGAATCGTGGCCACCCTTCAAAACGCCATGAGGCCGCTGCACTACCAGGAGTTCCGCGCAGCTTGGCCGAAGGAGTTTGGCGGAGTGCCGAAGCAGAGCTTGTTCGTCTACCATGCCCAGCAACTGGAACAGGCGGGCATCCTCCGCCGGAGTCGCGAAGGGAAGCTGGTCCGCTGGTCGCTGGTCGTGGACTTTGAGGAAATCTTTGCCCACCAAGCCCGCCAGTTCCTATCCCAGGGGGACCGGGCCCAAGTGTACGACATCCTAAAGCGCGAAGGCCCATTTTCGGACGAACGGTTGGTTTCAAGGCTCAATTCATCCACTTCTGCCCCTTATGCCGCGGCCGTTCTTCAGGAACTGTGGGCCTATGGATTCCTGAACCGCGACGGCCGCGGAACCTACAGCCTCAACAAGCAGGGCGTGCTAGGGAGCCTGCGTCCATGAACATGAAGTCGTCCTCGTCCCAGCCGCTCCGGTTCTTCCTGGTCAGCGCGCTACTGGTGAGCGTTGCTGTGAGCGGCTGCTTTGGCCACTCCACAAAGACCACGGAAACGTCTAGCACTTCATCCTCGACGACGCCTTCCCAATCCCCCACCACAGACTGCCAGCCGCCTAGCTGCAATCAGGGAGGAGAAAAACCTCCGCAGCCAGCCCTGCCTCGTCGCTTCGAGCTGAACGACTGCCATGCCTACTACGTGGGATTCGTCGCTGACACCGGTAAGATGGCGGCTCTCCTTCCATCTGGATACTCGCCCAAGCCGACCGCTGCCACTGCACAGCAGGCCGCTTTGGACGTCTTCACAT
>JAIVGU010000294.1 GCA_020201445.1 Halobacteriales archaeon | reverse complement strand
ACTCCGGTTCTGGCCCAGGCCGTCAGCCGCGGTCACGCATACTATGCCATGGACCTGACCCGCCCCAACGGCACCGGCCACTCCGTCCTCGTGGACTACGACCTCGAGCGCGGCACGCAACGCAACCTCGTCGAGTACCCCCAAGCCTGGGTCAACGACATCAACGCCAACGAGGGCTACGTGGTCGTTCAACTTGGCAAGCAGCTACTCATCTACGACAATGAAGGACGCCTACTCCATTCAACTGACCCCGCCTCCGTCCTCATCAACCGTCCACGACTCGGCGGAGACTGGGTCGTGTACTCCCACTACAACTTCACAACCTCCGACCCCGCGTTCCTTGCCGCCCTCAACATCAAGACGAAGACCCTCCATTCCATCATCCAGGATTCCAAGTACTACGACGTAATCGACTGGGCTACCGATGGCCATCAAGCCGTGGTTGAACTCTACACCCAACCGGGTGCCAGCATTTTCAAGTACAAGCCCACCACCGAACTGTATTGGATGGATTTACCAAGGTCGTAGAAATCGTGGTCGTTTTACCCAGTATGCGAAATATGTGCAAAGGCATGGCTATCTGCTTACTGTTGTTAGCCTTAGGCGGGTTGCCCGGCTGTATCCAGAGAAGCCCGGCCCCAGTAACCCAATTGACATTCGGGGCCCACTTTCCTTCCTTCTCAGCCATCGACTTGGATGGGGAGCCTTTCTCCAGCAACAAATTCAACGGAAACGTTAGTATTCTTATGATAGCAGATTACGATGATAACTCTATCATCACCATGTTTCAGTTCTCCAAAATTCACCTCGAATTCCCAAATCTTCCGGCGGTGATCTTGGTTCATCCTACGCCTTTTTCATCTCCTTACATCAAAGGGCACATAAAAGATGATTTGGTGGACTGGCGCAATCGGATTCAGAACGTCACGTCACCAATCATCGTCGATGAAGACAACCGCCTGTTCACTTCTTTCCATTTAACTAACGAAAACGATGTTCTCGTGTTTGATAAAAACGGCATCCTTCGTGTTGGTGCCTCACACTTTCTTCAGTCGAGAGATAGGGTATGCTATTCAGAGGCCATTAACAGCCTCCTTGATGTGGGTAGACCTAACAGATATGCGGTAGGAAACCGCTCTTGCTGAAACAGAGCTTGCCTCATTGCCAGTCCTTGAGAAATTAGTGCAAGTGACAACAATGAACGGACTTTGGGGTTGCCGACAACCGATTTGGGCAAGGACTTTGCCACCCAAGCCCTCGACAGCGCCCTGGCAGGTCCGCAGCGAGCCATCGTATCATTTGACGCCTGGGGCTACAACCCGCCAACCCCTCCTCCGGCACGAGTCCATCCGCAGGGATTCAACCAGTACTACGCCTCCTGAGGATGCCCCCGAACAAGGAGCGTTTTAGGTCGCGAGCACAAGCAATGACCCAACCAGCAGCGTCCAGAAGGTCAGGCTGATGGTCCAGAGGGCCCATGTTGGCAGGTGTTTGCGGCCTCTGCCGAGTTGGGCGGGCTCGGTTCTGGAGAGGCTTTGGAACTTGGTGAGGTCGGTTTTGCCGGTGAATTGCCGCACGTAGTTTTTGGGGCCGAAGTCGGGGGGAATCGAGAAGTCGCCTTGGTTCCAGGCGCGGTTCCAGGCGCAGATGCCACTTCCGTCCACGACACGGGTGGCTTGCCGGGCGGCCGGGCAGAGGCGGCACACGAACTCGGTGTGCCCGAGCGCGTTGGCTTTCCTGCCCCAGGCTTTGCCGCGGCTGCCGCCCAGGTTGGAGGTCACCTGCATGAGTTTGCTGGGCACGACGAGCAGGTCGAGGACGACCCAGTTGATGCGCGACCAGCCGAGGAAGTGGTTGAGGAGCATGATGGGGGCGTAAGAGATGGTGTAGAGCGTGTTGAAGATGGCCACGAGGACGCGGTCGCCAGCGGTGACGGGGATCCAGTAGGGTTGTCGGCCGATGTGGGGCATGGTGTCAACTCAGAGGAACTTGGACAGGGCGAGGGCGCCGAGGGCGGCCATGATGGAGGTGAAGCGCGTCAGGAGGTATCGGTTGAAGGGCCAGGCGGCCTGCTTGCTGATGGTCTCGAAGGTGTCGGTGCCGGCGTTGACCAGGTCGCGTTTCTGGGTGATGGTGTCTGCTTGGCCAGCGTGGAGGGCGTGCTTGAAGGCTTCGTAGTGGCGGTTGGTTGCAGAGCCAATGAGCTCGAGTTCGATGCGCTTGACGCGCTCCATTGTGCGCCGCGCCCCAAACAGTGGGACGAAGAAGAGCAGTGGGAGGGCGAGGAAGTAGAGGACGAAGCCGATGCGCAGGATGCTGGTGGTGGGGTAGAAGAGGAGGTAGGTGACGATGGGGAGGAGGAAGGGGAGCATGGCGACGACGTGCTTGAGGCTGTGTTCGCCGAACTCCCCGAAGCCGCCGGCTTGGTCGTGGGCGAAGGGGATGAAGCGGATGGCGTGTGCGCGGTCGAGGCGGTTGAGGGCGTTCTGCATGAGGTAGATGCTGGTGAACAAGCGGATGACCACGAGGGGGATGACGGCCACGTAGAGGATGGCCTCGTAGGCAAAGCGGGCGGCAAACCCGAGGGGGTGGCTGCTGCTGCTCCAGATGTCGAAGCCGTAGGTGGCTTGGGCCATGAGGTGGTTGCGGGTGCTGAGTGCGAGGAAGAGGAGGCCGATGCAGACCATGCTGGCGTAGAGGAGGCGCAGGCGGTTGGAGATGGCTTGGTAGCGTGGGGTCAGTTCCTGCGGGCTGGCTCGGAAGGCCATGCGGGCGAGGGTGGTGTCGAAGAAGGCCCACATGTGCTGGAACTCCTGGCGCTTGAGGTGCGACTTGTGGGGGGTCAGCATTGAGTTGGGGTCGGTGTCGAAGACAACGACGTAGCGCAGGCTGTTGAGCATGCGGTAGGCGCTGTGCACGATTTGGCGCGTGGAGGCAAGCAGGAGGAAGGCCATGGGGAAGTAGGACAGGAAGATGGGATCCTCAAACAGGCCGTTGTTTGCGCCGGGCAGCACGAGGGTGCGTTCAGTGGCGGCAACCAACAGGAAGGCCAAGGCGGGGAGCAGGCAGAGCCCCATGACCCACGCGGCGAGGAACTTCCAAGGCGTGTCCCAGAGGCGGGCCAGCCATGCCGTCCCCTCGCGGCTGCGCAGCGGCGGCAGGGGAACGCCATCGTCATGGCGCCGCATCAAGGGTTCGTGCAGGAGCATGACCGCAGCGCTGGAATCGGTCATTTGGCAGTGGTCGATGAATGAGGAAGGATATGAAGCGAGCAGATGCCAATGGGTGGCCCCGACTTGGCATCAAACGCCAATTCAGAGGATGCTGCTAGCCCAGTGATGCTCAATATCACCTTGGTCGCCTGGAGCACCGCCTTGGGCATGACTTGGACCGCCAGCTTCATCGTGCAGGCGGTAGCCTCTACATCGTGATGGCTGGCCTTCGCCTGTTCCACCAAGAAGCCAACACGTAGACGGTGGTGGACCTACAAGGCCATGCCCGCGCTCCAGGTTGGGGCACTCCCGCAAGTCTTTCCCCTGCCCTTCTTTCGAT
>JAIVGU010000112.1 GCA_020201445.1 Halobacteriales archaeon | reverse complement strand
CTGGTGGACGAGGCGCGCGAGGAGGCCACGCTGCGCGCCCCCGCCCCGTTCCGCCCTGGCCTCGCCCGCCTGGCCATCTCCTACATGGGGCAGGTCGCGCAGGGCATGGCCGGGCTCTACCACTCCCAGGACGGGCCGGAGTCCTGCCTGGCCACCCAGTGCGAGGCCACCGACGCGCGCGCCATCGTGCCCTGCCTCGACGAGCCCGACCGCAAGGCCGTCTTCGCCCTGCGCGTCACCGCGCCCAACGGCCTCACCGTGCTCGCCAACGGCACGGCGATGGGGCAGCACGTGGCCGGCGAGCGCACGACCTGGACCTTCGCGCCGACGCCGCCGATGTCGAGCTACCTGCTGGCGCTCGCGGTCGGCCCCTTCGCCGCGACCGACGCCGTGGAGGCGCGCGGCGTGCCGTTCCGCGTCTGGGCCCTCGGCGGCAAGCAGCGGCTGGGGACGCACGGGCGCGACCTGGCGGCGCGGATGCTGCCGTGGTACGAGGACTACTTCGGCCAGCCGTATGCGTTCGGCAAGTACGACCAGGTGGCGGTGCCGAGCTTCGCCTTCGGCGCGATGGAGAACGCCGGCCTGGTGGTGTTCCGCCCGAGCCTGCTGCTGCTCGACGAGGCGACCGCCGCGTGGGACGAGCGCAAGGACGTCGCCCTCGTCGTGGCGCACGAGTTCGCCCACATGTGGTTCGGCGATCTGGTCACGATGGCGTGGTGGGACGACCTCTGGCTCAACGAGGCGTTCGCCGAGTGGATGGCGCACCGCTGCGTCGCCGCCCTCGCCCCCGACCTCGACGTGTGGGCCCGCTTCCGCGCCCGCGCCGCCGGCGCCATGGCCACCGACGCGCTCGCCTCCACGCACCCCATCTACACCCCGGTGGAGACGCCGGCGCAGGCGCAGGAGCTGTTCGACGCCATCACCTACGGCAAGGGCAGCGCCACGATGCGGATGCTGGAGCAGTACCTCGGCGAGGACGCCTTCCGCACCGGCCTGCGTGCCCACATGGCGAGGCACCGTCTCGGCAACGCCACCGGCGCCGACCTGTGGGGCGCGCTCCAGCAGGCCTCGGCGCAGGACGTCCCCGCCATCATGCGCGACTGGGTCGAGCAGGCGGGCCACCCCACCGTCAGCGCCCGCTGGGACCCGCAGGGCCGCATGCTCCACCTCGCGCAGCACCGCACCCGCGCTAGCCCCCTCGCGCCCCGCCACGAGGCGCTGTGGCGCGTTCCGCTCGTCCTCACCTACGCCGACGACAACGGCGTCCACACCGTGCGCCACCTGCTGGCCCGGCGCGAGGAGGCCGTGCCCCTGCTGGTGAGCGGCCAACTGCGGTGGCTCTGGCCCAACGCCGGCGACGTCGGCTTCTACCGCTGCGCCCTCGACGACGGCCTGCTCGCCCTCGCGCTCGACCACGCCAAGCACCTGCGCCCCGAGGAGCGCATCGGGCTGCTGCGCGACCTGTGGCACCAGGTCCGCTGCGCCGAGCGCACCGGCGAGCAGTTCATGGCCGCCTTCGCCCGCCTGCTCGACGCGGAGGCGCCCTACACCGTCGTCCAGCAGGCCGTCCGACTCCTGCGCGACACCGAGCGCCTGCTGGAGATGCAGGGGCGCCACGCGTCGGTCCACCTCCTGCGCGGCTGGGTCGCGGAGCGCCTGGGCGACGGCTACCGCGCCCTCGGAGGCGCCAAGCCCAACGAGGACCCGATGACCCGCGAGCGCCGCGCCGCCCTGCTGCGCGCCCTGGCCGCCATCGCCCGCGAGCCGCGCGCCGTGGCCGACGCCCGCCGCATCGCCCAGCAGGAGCGCGCCGGCCAGATGCCCGACGCCACCCTGGCGGGCGCGGCCGTGGCGGCGGAGGCGGTCAACGGCGACGCCGCGACCCTGCGGACCCACGTGGCCACCTCCCTGCAGCGCCGCGACGCCCACGCCGCGCCGCAGGACGTGGAGCGCTACCTGTACGTCCTGCCCGCCTTCCGCGACCCCGCCCTGGTGCGGGAGGTGCTGGGCACCCTCGCGTCCGGCGCCGTCGCGCCGCAGGCGGTCGGCCCACTCCTGCGCGCCATGCTCACCGAGCCGCACAGCCAGGCCGCGGCGTGGGCCCACCTCCAGGCCGACTGGCCGGCGCTGCGCGGGAAGCTCGGCGAGGCGTGGGTCGCCATCCTGGTCGAGGCGACGGGCGAGCTGCCCCCGGCGTGGGCGCCCCAGGTCAAGGCATTCTGGGACGCGACGCTGCAGGGCGCCGCCGGGCAGGCCTACGCCCGCGCCAAGGAGCGGCTCGCGGAGACCGCCGAGGCCTACCCCCGCATCGTGGCCGGCATCGAGGCGTGGCTGCTGCGCGAGGCCCCGCGCGCCGTCCCTCAACCCTCATAGGCCGCATCGCACGAGCCGCACAGCCGTGCACGTGCGCGTCCTGGCGTCCGCCGCCCTCCTGCTCGCCCTCGCCGGATGCCTCGATGCCCAGCCCTGCGCCGACGGCGTCATGGCCCAGCCCGTCCCCGGCCACGCCATCGCGGTCTCCTGGGAGGCCGCCGTGAACGCCACCGGCTACCTCGTGTTCCGCGCCACCGACGATGGGGCGCCAGAGATGGTGGCCGAGGTCGACGCCACCGCGACCAGCTTCACGGACACCAACGTCACCGCCGGGCACGCCTACACCTACGTCGTCGCCACCGCCGAGGGCGCCCCGCTCGAGGGCTGCTCCTCCGCGCAGGCCGGCCTCGCCGACGCCAGCGTGCCGTTCTTCGCCGGGCCGGGGCTCGCGCTGGCCGCCGCGGGGGCAGTCCTGGGGGCGTTCCTCATCCTGCGGCGCCGGCGCACCTGACGACAGCCAGGGCCAGTGGCCGGGCGCCACGGGCCCGCCGGGGCCCATGTTTCCACTTGGCGAAGACCTGGCGCGCAAGGTCTTTACGGCATGCGACGCTCTCTCACCGGTGGCCTTGCCGGACGTTCGCCTCGTGCCCAATCCCCACGCCCTCGCGGGCGGCGCGTCGATGTCGGAGATGCGCCGCCGCGTCCTGGAGTGCGTCACCGACCACCCCAGCACCAGCATCGCCCAGGTCGCGCAGCTCCTGGAGTGCAGCCACACCACCGCCTCCTACCACCTCGCCGCGCTGATCAAGCAGGACCTCGTCATCAGCCGCAAGGAGGGCCGCCTGGTGCGGCACTACCGCGCCGGCTCCGAGACGACGCAGGCCCGCCTCGCCGGCCTCCTCGCCGACCCGCGCCGCCGCCTCATCCTCACCCACCTCGTCCAGGCCCACACCTGGCCCCTCAACAAGCTCGCCAAGGCCACCGGCGTCAACCACGGCTACCTCATGCGCACCCTGCGCATCCTCGTCGACCTCGGCTTCGCCGTCCTGGTGCGCCCCCTCGCCCGCTCCTACGCCCAGCCGACGGAGACCCTCCGCGAGGCGCTGCGCGACCTCGGCATCGCCCCCACCGCGACGCTGGCGCCCGCCCCCGAGCGCGAGGACGCGGCCGACCCGTCAGCGCTCCGCGCGGCGGGGACGGCCTGAGATCGACGTGAACAGCGACAGCAGGGCCGGGTCGTCC
>JAIVGU010000111.1 GCA_020201445.1 Halobacteriales archaeon | reverse complement strand
CCGTGGAAGCCACCGCTTGCGCTTCGCTCGACCCGTCCGGAATCGACACGGTGGGCCCCTACTATCAGTATGTCATAGACCAACTGACGGGAAGCGGCGACCCGGGAGTGCTGACCGTATGCGGCTCCGAGACCAAGTCGGCCCACGACCGGCTCGAATAGCGCTGTTCCTCCCCCTTCTCCTTTCTCTCCTTGGCGGATGCCTCGGCCACGGCGAAGCGCCGCATGGCCTCGACCGCTATCCCACCATGACGTTGCAGGAAGGGACCGTCTGGCATTGGAAGGCGGGACCCGCCGCGAGCCCCGACGCGCTCCTGAACCTGACAGTCCTGCCGTCGCGCACGACGATGGACGCGAGCGGCGCCATGGCGACGACCGTTCCCGTGAACGTCGAGGCTTGGCTGGCCCATGCCGAGCGGCACCGCTTGGCGCTCGTCGCCTTCGTCCATCCACAGACCGGCGTGGAGACGCTCCAGGCGAGTCCTTGTCTGCTCGCGCCGCCGGGCTGCGCGGACCAACCGGCCGCGCTAGGCTGGGGGGACGCAACGACCGGCGCCCTGTTCGGGACCACGCGCCTATCGGGGCGCCCAATCCATGACGGGACCCTTGCCGTCCAAGACGAAGGCATGGGCCAGAGTAGGACCATTACGGTCGAGCGCGACGGCCCCCTGCTCAAGCTCACGCCAACTGGCGACGGTCGCTCGCTCAACTTTGGCTGCAACGTCCTAGACGACCCGGTATGGGTCGATGCCCGCACCGGGATCCCGCAGCGGTGCGGCGACGGCGAATCCTGGCGGCTCGACAGCACCGAGCCCGGCCGGGGCGCCGCCGTCGCCATCGGGGCCGACTTGCCTGCCCCGAAACGGCTCCTTCCGCTCCTGCCTCTGGCCGGTATCTTGCCCCCACAGGCCGACGCGCCGCTGCCGTCGGGCTTCACGTTGCAGGACGCCTACGATGCGGCAATGGGCAACGCGCAATGGAGCGCGTATGCCCGACAAGGCCGAAACGTGGTGCTGTCCGAGGCTACTGTGGGGGACAGCACGACAACATGCCTTGCCACGCTCTGCACGACAAGCACGACCTGGACCCTTGTGGCGACGGCCGACGGCCAGCAAGGCCTTGTCGCAAAGGTCACGCGGAGCGCCCCCTTCGCCGGACCGGCGCCGCCCGATTCCGTGGAGGTCTCCCCGGGCGAAGCCCCCCGTTCGGTCGCCCCGCTCGCGCCCGCTATCGCCGGGATTGAGGACGCCCGCCGGGCCGTCGCGGCCCTCACAGGATCCGCGCCCACCGCCGTGCAGCTATTCGACGACAACCAAGGACACCGGCCGCGCTACACCTACACGTTCACGCTCGGACGGCGCTGCCTTGACGCGGCCTGTCAGGGAAGCACCTTCGACACGTTGACGATTGACGCCCGTTCGGGCTCGCTCATGGCGGCGACCCTTGCGGAGCCCCAGGCCCGGGCTTTCGTGCCCGCATAGTCTGGGGGCCCCGGCAATGGGTGAACGGGGGCGGCTCCGGCCCCCCGTTCCGGAGGGCGATGGGCTCCTTGGCCTTCGTGGCGCTCGCCCCCGGCGCCACCGCCTGAGACGGACCGCTTCAAGTAGGGGGCCCGGTCCGGTTCGCAAGGGTTTTCCTCCCGGAGACGACACGCCCCCCGCATGACCGCCCCCCCGCGCCGCCTCCTGCGCGACCTCGGGAGCGTCAGCCCCGTCGTGGGCAGCGTCCTCATCCTCGCCATCAGCGTCCTCGGCGTGGCGGGGGTCCTCTTCTGGGGCGCCCCCACCATCGACCGCATCCAGAGCCGCAACGCCCAGGCCGCCATGGAGGGGGAGTTCGAGGGCCTGCGCGACGCCAGCCAGGAGCTCTCGGTCCCCGACCACTCCCGCTTCCCCACCGTGGCGATGCCGGGCGGCACGCTGGCGGTGCAGGCCGGGACCCGCTTCCTCGTCGCGGCGGACCACGACGCCGCCAACACCGCCTGCGACCTGCACGTCACCGACTGGTCCGACAGCGGCACCGACAAGGGCAAGGCCACCGTCTCCGCCACCGGCTGCCGCACCCCGACCACCACCTGCACGCTGCCGATGGGCGCGGGGAGCTCCTGCCTCGAGGTGTTCTCGGTGGGCGGCACGACGACGGTGCGGCAGACCGCCGCGCTCTCCGGCGGCGTCGTGACCGTCACCAGCGCCGACCTCAGCAAGGGGGACTGGATGTTCCGCCTCACCGACGGCAACGCCAGCCCCGCCATCTACGCCGAGGCGTGGCTGCACAGCTCCGACCAACTCACCTGGCGCCTGGCGTCCTCCACCGGGACGCGCGAGGTGTTCCTCGACGGCGGCGCCGTGTTCTCGCGCTCCGACGGCACGGTCTTCCTGGAGAAGGAGGCCCCCATCGGCGACGCCTCCTTCGGCACCGGCTACTACGGGCTGTGGCTGCGCAGCCTGGTGGCCACCTCCTACGGCTCCATCAGCGACCCGGGCAGCCACCAGGTCTTCCTCTCCCTGCTGGGCAACGCCGTGCGCGTCGACGCCAACACCGCCACCAAGCTGCGCTACGACGTCTCCGGCAGCCTCGCCGAGGCGTGGTGCAACGCCCTGCTCGCCCGCAACACCCACCTCACCAACGCCGCCTACAGCAACACCGCCGGCTACACCTGCAAGGCGGGCGACGCGAACGGGCTGCGCTCGGTCGCCTACGCGTGCAGCGACGCCACCAACTGCCCCAGCGGCGCGTTCCAGCTCAGGTTCCTCCATGCCCGCATCGACACCAGCCTCGCCGTCTAGGCGCCGCCCCCGCCCCGCGCGTGCGCGCGACGAGGGCGTCAGCGAGGTCGTGGGCCAGCTCCTCATCTTCGCCATCGTCTCCATCCTGCTGGTGCTCTCCATGCTCGCCTTCAACCAGGCCCAGACCGCCGCCCGCGACCGCGTCGTCGCCCTGCGCGCCGAGTCGGCCGCCACCCGCGTCTCCGGCATCGTCGTGCAGACCGCCCTCATCGCCGAGCAGCAGGGCATCGCCTCCACGGTGCGCTTCCTGGTCGACCTGCCCTCCCAGCTCGAGGGCCTCCCCTACACGGTCAGCCTGGTGCCGGCCGCCGGCGGCGTGCCCGCCCACATCGGCCTCACCGTCCCCCGCATCCCCGTCACCGTGACCGCCGCCCTCTTCTCGGCCGACGCCGCCACCAGCACCGCCGGCTTCGACATCTGTTCCAGCACGGTGGGCGGCGGCCGGCTCAACGTCCGCTTCGACGCCCGCCCCGCAAGCTGCACCGGCACGCACACGTACGCCCTGTTCCTGGAGAGCACGTCATGACGCCACCCTTTGGAAAGGCCCGCAAGGGCGCGAAGGAGGAGCCCGCCGACGGCGCGGCGCACCTCTCCCCCATCCCCCCCAGCCGCCCGCCCGCGCCCGGCGCCGGCAAGCCGGTGCGCGGCATCAACCCCCTCGCCTCCGGGCTCGCCAAGAAGCTCACGCCGCGCAGCATCGCCGGCCCGGCCGCCTCCCCGGCCCCCCCGGCGCACGCCGAGGCCCCTGCGGCCAGGCCGCACGCCCCGCTTGCCCCCAAGGACCTCTCCGTCC
>JAIVGU010000110.1 GCA_020201445.1 Halobacteriales archaeon | reverse complement strand
GTTGTGGTTCGTGTCATGGGTTCCCCCTCGGGGCGCACGCCAACCTGGAGAGCCGCATGAGGCTTGGCAGACCCTCGTCTGCCGGGTCAAGGGAACCCGGGGCGGGAGACAGCTGCACTGCCCAAAGATGCGGCAAGACGTACATCTCTGGGCTCGGCGGATTGGATACTTTGCGCCAACTTCACCAAATCCGTGCGCGTAGGACCGCAGGCATGGACGAACGCACCCCTGACTGGATGGTGCTGCGCTGGCTGCAGGCGCAGGCAGGCCCCGCCGCCGACCGCATGCTCTTCGACTCCGACGTGGCGAAAGCCTTCGGCTGGAGCGGCGGCGAGGCGCAGGCCGCCCTGGCGCGCCTGGAGCAGGCGGGCTGCCTCGACAGCCGGGTCTTCATCCAGCCCGGCGGCCGCTCCATCGGCGACCTGCGCGTGACGCGGGCAGGGCAGGAGCTTCTCAGGAAGCAGCCGGTGGCGGCAGGGAAGCCGCGGCACAGCCTCTTCCGCAGGACCTTCGCTGCGTGAGCCGGGCTGCCGGCGTTTTCCTGGCCCCGCGCAATCACCCGGAAACACAGGTTCCACAATGACGCTTGGGGCTCCCCGTGGCCCTACAGCAATTTCACGGATGCTTTGCCGCGGGTCACCAGGCGATGCCCCCGGCTTTCCGGATTGCGGTTGTCTTGATTTGTGGAATTCCTGCAAGCAATGCAGCGGGGATGCCTGTCCTCGGCCAAGAACCCCACCGCGCACCTAATCGTCGCGAAAGCCATGCAGGTCCGGCGGCTCACGCGCGGGGGTGGCCGTTGGCGCCGTTGCGCGCCCCGGCCCGCCGCTCGGCCGCTGCCGGCTGCGTGCTGCGCAAGTGCAGGAGGAGCGGGAAGATGAGGTCGAGGTAGTCCTGCCCGCGCCGGCTCAAGGTGTAGTCCACCCGCACCGGCATCTCGTCGCGCAGCAGCCGCTCCAACAGCCCCGCCTCGCGCAGCTGGGCCAGGCGCAGCGACAGGGTGCGGGTGCTGGTCTCGGGGAGGGCGCGCCGCAGCGCCGTGTAGCGGCAGGCGCCGTGGATGCCCAGGTGGAGGCAGATCTGGATGGAGAGGTCGTCCAGGAAGGCCGCGCCGGCCCGGCTCAGGCCGCGCACCTCGGAGACGGCGTGGGCCGGCTCGCGGCGCAGGCGGTCGAGGGCGTCGCTCCACAGGCGCCGGCAATCCTGCTGCACGGCGTCGAGGACGGACGGCCCTACCAGGGGCGTGGCCGGGGCGCCGGCGGGCGGTGTCGGCAGTGCGGGCGCAAGGCCCTCCTCGGCGAGCGGCATGATGACTCGCCTCCAACCAACCCCAAGTCTCACATGGATTTTTCCTCGCATCTGGCAGCAATCCTGCCCCCAGCTTTCATTTCCTGCCATTGCGCGCGCCGCCGCCTGCTGCGGGCGGTGTGGGATTGCGACGGCCGCGCCCGCCACCAGCCGCACGGGATTGCAGTAGCGGCGCCATTCCCGCCTGGGCGGTTTATCATCCACACCAGATTCGTGGGATTGGCACGGCGCCTCGGCCCCGCGACCACACACCCCTGGAGGGCTCCCATGACCAACGATTCCTCGATGTCGGAACTCGAAAGCGAACTCGAGATGGAACTCGAGCAGGACCGCGAGGCGATGGCCTCCGAGTTCGAGGGCGAGGCGGAGGCCGAGCAGGAGTTCGAGCTCCACGAGGCGGAGGCCGAGTTCGAGGGCGAGTTCGAGGGCGAGGCCGAGTTCGAGGGCCCGGTCTCCTCCGGCGAGTTCGCCGACCGCTTCCTCGAGTTGGCGGAGCGCGAGTTCGAGTCCCCCGCCGAGCGCGAGCTGGCGGTCGACCGCCTCGTCCACGAGATGGAGCAGGAGTTCTTCTGGAAGGGGCTGGCCAAGAAGCTGCTCCCCGCCGGCAAGGCGCTTCTGAACACCGGCCTCAAGCTCGCCAAGGGCACCCCGATCGGGCAGGTGGCCAACGGCGTCACCCAGCTTGCCCGCGGCAACCTCAAGGGCGCCCTCGGCTCGCTGGGCAAGGCGGCCCTCGGCTCCGGCATCATCCCCGGTGGCCAGATCCTCGTGCCTGCCCTCAGCGCCATGGGCTTCGAGGCCGAGCAGCCGCGCGACGCCCGCCGCCAGGCGTGGAACACCTACGTCAACGTGTCCCGCCGCGCCTACAGCAACCTGGCCAAGAACCTTACCCCCGCGGCCAACCAGCCCGCGGCGGCGGCCGCCATCGCCCAGCGCGCCCTCAACACCGCGCTGCGCTCGGTTGGCGTCGCCCCCGGCAGCCCCCCGCGCGCCAGCCTCTCGGGCAGCGCGGCGTGGGGGCCAGTGCAGGGTTCCCTGGCCGTCTCCGCCGGCGGCGGCTACGGCGCCTCGCGCGGCTACGGCGGGAAGCGCAAGCGCTACGTCCGCCTCGGCCGCAACGACGTGCTCATCATCACCCAGGGGTAGCGCGATGGCGGACCGCGGCCAGGACTTCGCCCAGCGCGTCGCCTCGATGCAGGCGCGGGTGGGCACCCTCGGCCGGCTCCGCTCCATCGTCTCCCTGCCGCTGCCGCACGACATCGACGCGCGCCAGTGGGACGCCATCGCGATGGGCCTGAGCGCCACGCAGGCCCGCCTCGACCAGTCGCTGCGCCGCGCCGCCCGCGACGGCCTGCCGCGCCTGGCCGACGTGGCGGCCGCGCGGCGGCTCAACGCCCACCTCGGCCGCCTCGAGCTGGACCTGACCAAGGCGTTCGCGTTCTTCGACATGTACGCGGACCTGCTGACGCAGCGCCACGCCCGCGACCTCGCGGCCCTGCTGCGCGGCTGCGACGCCTTGGCGTGGGACGCCATCGGCCACAGCCACCCCGCCCTGACGGTGGTGCCGCGCCCGCTGGTCTACTGCGACCGCGGCTTCGGCGCCTCCGTCATCCGCGAGCAGGCCCGCCTCCCCGACGGCACCCCCAACCCTCTCCCCCTCATCCAGATTCCCTACTCGCGCCTCAAGGAGAAGTACAACCTCGTCTCCTTGCTGCACGAGTCGGGCCACGAGGTCATGGTGCGCCTCGGCCTGGTCGAGGCCTGGCCCAAGGCGATGGCCGCCGCGCTGCGCCGCGCCGGCGCCCCGCCCCTCCTCCAGCAGCTCTACGCCCTGTGGACGCGCGAGCTCGGACCCGACTTCTGGGCCTTCTGCCTCTCCGGCTTCGCCCAGACCTCGGGGATGCGCACCATCGTGGCGCTGCCCCCCGAGCACGTCTTCGCCGTCTCCCTCACCGACCCCCACCCGCCCGCCTACCTGCGCGTCCTCATCTCGGTGCAGTGGTGCCGTCATCTCTGGGGCAAGGGCCCCTGGGACCGCTGGGAGCGCGAGTGGCTCGCCCTCTACCCGCTGGCTGATGCCGAGCCGCACGCCCGCGCCACCCTCCAGGCCGCCGTGGCCTATGTGCCGCTGGTGGCGCGCACCTACTTCGAGGCCCGCTTCCCCGTCTTCGGCGACCGCCCCGTGGCGGCCCAGTTCGACCTCCGCCCGCTCGCCCCCAACGCCATCGCCGCCCGCTGCCACCGCCGCGACGCCGACGGCATGCCCGACCTCGCCGGCC
>JAIVGU010000293.1 GCA_020201445.1 Halobacteriales archaeon | reverse complement strand
GCGCCTCGGGGGCGTCGGGCTGGGGGGCGGCGGGGGCGTGCGCGTCGGCCCACCCGCGGAGCAGCGCGAGCAGTTCGGCGTCGCCGGCCAGGTCGGGCAGGGCCGGGGACGGGGCCGCCGGGGCCTGCGGGAGGGGGACGCCGGGGAGGGCCGGGGGCGTCAGGCTGGGCTGGCCCGCCAACTCCGCGGCTGCCGCGGGGAGCAGGACTGCGGCCACCAAGGCGACCGGAACCATCCATCGGAGAGGGGCGCGCACCAACACAGCGCGAAAATCCGTCTCAGGATATTAAGCCGAGTGGCCGCCTGGTGAAAACGAGGCCCTCCGCCCAGGAAGGTCCGGCAGGTGGGGGCCGCGCCAAAGGAGAGAAAAGGGGAGAAGGGGGGAAGGCGGCGGAGGGGTGTTGGTGGTCATCCTAGAGGGGCAGGGCCTTGCGCAGGCCATCCACCAGGCCGTCGGTGGGGAGGCCCTTGTCCAGGCCCGGCGCGGGGGCCTTGGACGGCGCCCGGCCGCCGTGCCCGCCGAACAGGTGCGCCACAGCGTCCACGGCGGAGCCGACTGCGTCGCCGACCGCCTGCGCGGCGCCAGCAGCCGCGTCCAAGGTGGCCTTGCCGGCCGCGCCGATGCCGTCGACGGTGGCCCCTGCCGCGCTGGCGATCCCGCTGGCGGCGGCGGAGACGGCGCTTCCCAGCCCGTCAAGGAGGCCTTGGACGGCGGCCACGGTGGCGTCGGAGACGGCGCCGGCTGCGTCCGTGGCCAGGTTCAGCACGCTGCGCAGCGCGTCGGCGGCGGCGCCGCCGGCCATGGCCGCGCCCTTGGCGCCCAGGCCGAGGCCGTGCAGGAGGGCGTGCACCACGCCGAGCACCAGGTCGACGGCGCCGCCGACGATGTGCTTGACGGTGCGGACCACCAGCGCCACGGTGGCGTTGGCGAAGGCCACGGCGGCGTCCACGATGCGGCCCGCCTGCGTGGGGGCCTCGCCGGGGTCGGCGACCGTGCGGTTGAGGGCGTCCAGCGTCGTGTTGGCGAAGGCGCCGGCCCCCTCGACGGTCTCGTTGAGGGCCTCCTGCGCCTCCTGCGTCGTGTTGTCCTCGCGGTGCGGGCGGGGCGCGCGCTCGGGGGGCGTGAAGAAGGCGGAGCAGACCGGGTCGGTGAGCATGCCGGTCGCCTCATACGCGGCCCAGCACGCGACGTAGGCGGCGGTGCGCGTCTGGTTGGCCACGGCCTCCGCGCTGGCCTGCGACTGCGCGTAGCCGGCGGGGTCAGCGGTGGCGTTGGCGGCCTGCCCCTCGTAGTAGTCCTGCGCGTAGGAGACAGGGTCGGAGCCGGGCGCCGGCCCTTGCTGGGCGCACGCGAGGGGCGCCGCGAGAAGGGCAGCCAGAAGCAAGGTCCAGAGGCTCCAGTTCGTTGTCATGGGACACCGTCCAAGCCAGACGGGTCTCTGGGGCGATATAAGGTGCCTGAGCCAAGCGCTTGAATGTCCAACGCCAACGGCAACCACGGAGTGCACGGGCAGGCCGCAGCCGCAGAATGCCTGTAGTATCGGAACTACAACCAGGCGAACCTGGGCCTCGTCCTTGCCTGGGTTGCCAGACAAGCGGCCGTCCATTCGCCTCGGGGGCAACTCCTCCCGTGGTAGGGGCCACATTCACTACGCGAACGTGGTTGCAGACGGGGACGGTGGCGCTGGCTGCTTCTTAACCGCGAATATCGCAGTTCGCGGTAGACGGTTTGCGCGCCGAAGATAGTGAGGTGCCTAGCTTGGCCATCCACTCAATTACTCGGCAGGCTCGCGCAGCCCTCTTCCTGAATACGCGTGGCGGCAGCCATTAGGTGATTTTGGCAACGCCATCCATTAGAGCACGCGCACTGAGGGACAGACCATTGAGTTGCCGCGGCGCACAGCTACGGCGGGGTAGTACCTACGGCTGCCGTGTCGTGCGGCGCCACATCGAGCAGGCGCTGCACAGCGACTCCGCGGAGGCCATGTTCGCGCTCCTGATCTTGTGACTAGGACATCCACCTGGCGAAGGGTGCCTGTGGCACGGTCAGGCAAGCGCAGGTTCCACTCGACTCGGGCTCGGTCGGCTAGGGCGTGCTCCAAGCGCGCCACCAGCTGCTCGGCCATCCGCGGCTCCACAAGCACCAGTTTCCAAGTGGAACTTGAACTTTGGCTTTCTAGACTGTCGGCATGAGTCAAAAGCCTGCGGCTGAGGCCTCATGAAATCGTTGGGGATTGCGAAGCAGACGCTCAAGCGGTTCCAGCCAGCTTCTCCACTCGGAGTGATGGACGTAGTGCGGGTCGCTTTCGGTGCTGCCGTCGGGATTGAGTTCGATGCTGAAGATGACACCGCGATCCACTGGTCCCAGGATGCGCGATGAAGGCCCGACTTCGGCGGCCTGCTCCAAGATGTCTTCCTCGTCTTCGAATCCAACGACGATGGCCACATCCTGGGGGTCCTCGTTGAAGATGACCAAGTAGGTCGCCAGGCGAACGGCGGGCTCCAGAAAGGCGCGGCATTCTTGGTCCGGGTAGTGCCGATACCGACAGGTGGGGCAGGCGGGCCCGTAGCTGCGCAGGATGTCGCCGGTGATGGTGGAGGTCTTGGCGGCGGCGCGGTCGAGGAAGCGCTGTAAGGTGTCATCCGTGACCAAGGCACCCTTGGGGTGTGGGGTGAACTTGACATATTGGATCAAGTCCCCATCGACGCCTTCGTCTTCCTCCAGGGTGGCGCGCAGGCGCAGGACGAGAGGTTCTTGGACGCCTTCGAAGCTGCCTTCGTCGGGTTGGCCCACGGCGTCGCACCAATCGAGGGCGTCCTGGAAGCAGTCCGCGGTCACGAGGGCCAGGTCCATTGGGTTTCCCGCGTAGTGGCCCAAGTAGGCGTACGCGGGTTCCATGCGGCTTGGGATTCGATTCATCTTCATTTCCTCTTCCGAGGGCAAGTGCATTCACTTCCGCTGCAACTCCCTATTGCAATACCCGTATATAGGCGCTTGTTATACTCGTATATGCGATGCGCTTCCTGGCCTTGGACACCGAGACCACCGGCACCAACCCACGCAGCGACCGCATCATCGACCTCTGCATCCTCGAGGTCACCGACCGCCTCGATCCTGTGCGGTCGTGGATCCAGCGCTTCAACCCCGGCACCCCCATCCCCGAGGCGGCCACTCAAGTGCATGGCATCCGCGACCAAGACGTCCAGGACGCGCCCAGCTTCGCGTCCGCGGCCGGCCGCATCCAAGGCCTCCTGGCGGATGCCGTCGTGATTGCCTGCAACGGCCGAAGCTTTGACGTGCCCTTGTTGCACGCGGAGTTGGTGCGCGCCGGCCAACCCGGACTCCCCCTGCGGCAAGCCATCATCGACCCCTACCAACTGTTCTTGGAGGACCGGCCCGGCACGCTCATCGGGGCGTCGCGGCACTACTTGCAGCGCGAGCACGAGGGCGCCCACAACGCGGAAGCCGACGTGCGTGCCATGCTCGATGTCCTGCGGGTGCAGTGGGCTGTCCGGCACCACCGCGCCCCCCACCTGGACGACCTCGTGCACCGGGAGGACAAGGAGTGGCTGGACATGGGCCGCTGCTTCTACCGCGACGGCGACACCGTCCGCCTCGGTTTCGGGAAGCACAAGGGCAAACCTGCCCGCCAAGTCCCCGAGTATTTGCGGTGGATGATGCAGGCCGATTTTGCCAGCGACGCCAAGGACGTGGCCAACGGCATCCCCGTGGGCTGGACGGCTCCGGCGGACGCCGATGTGGCGGGTTTTGGCTTGGGCAGCGACTGCATCGCCTTAGCTTGGTGGCGCTGCATGCGGTCACACCGGGGACAGTACAGCCACGACTTGACTGCGTTGCCAGCTCGAACGGCCTGCAGGGGCTGGATGCACACCAGACACCGGATGCCCCACGGCTCCTCGGGCTTGTTCTTCGCCATGTCGCGGGCAGCGTACTCGACGTTTTCCTGGATGCGCAGCAAGCGCAGGGCCTCCGGCAAATCCCGCACCTGGTCGTGATTGGTGCGCTGGCGGTGCAGTTGGCCGCGCGCCACCCAGGACTTCTTGCCCTCCTGGGATCCGTGCAGGCTGCGAATCAAGACCCAGTAGCCACTCACATCCTGGACGCGCGCCAGTTGCCAACCCTGGGCGGGCTGGCGTGGGTCTTTCCAGGTCACCAATTCGCCAATGTAGTATCCACACAACACGTCACATCACTCCGGGGGCGCGGCGTGCGGCACCGACGCTTCGGGCGCACGCCCGCCCCGCTCCCGCTTCACTATGATGCGATGATCAGGGTCCGCCTTGAAGTCCAAGTCCATGAAGAGAACCTGGAAAAAAGCCCGAGGCTCCTTCCGACCGGCCTTGTGCCATTGCCACAGTTCAACCGAGTCATGTAGGGGATTCCATTCGATGCAGGCGAAAGCCGTGCGCCGCGTGCCGATGCTGCGCGAGGAGGTGACCTGAATCCACCGTGTTCTCTCGCCTGCTCGCTTAGCGATGAGATCCACGCACCCGAAGATGTCGTTGGCGTGGCTTTTCCAACCCCTTGGGGTTTGATAGGGTGTGCGGATGCAGCGGTGCACATCGTAACCGTGCGAACGCAGAAGTTCTACCGCCTGGGCTTCCAACCGGCGACCCTTTTCGATTCGGTTAACGGCCATCTGGCCTCCTGAGATGACGTTGGACGGCGCTGGCCGCCTCAACCCCGAAGGCGGCTTGCAGTTCACTTTGGTTGCCGGAATCCACGCCAGCGGCCTGGAACCCCTCCACAGACGTCTTGCAGCCACACAGGTCGCAGCGCTGCTGACTAGCCTCCAGAAAGGCATGGCACTCTCTGCAACGGTCCATCCCCTCAATTGGCATGCCTTCTGCTGCAAAGAGATGCAAGTACGCCTCCACGATGTGCCGGTTGCCAGTGCGGTCGTAAATTTTTGTCATCTGGATTTTTCCCCAGACATGAGCGCGCGTGGCGTCGCTGAGCGTGCCATGCGGCGCCGCACAAATGGCGGTGTCATGCGCACGCCGGAAAGTATGTGGCGTCACTACGATGGTACACTTGGCTTGCTTCCCGGCCCCCTTGTAGGCGTTGGTCATGTTCTGGGGCGAATCCTCCAGGCCTGCAGTCGGGCCAGCAAGCACAGGGAAAAGCAGATTTTGGGGGGATAGCTTGCGGTGCCGCAACTCGTCGCGCCAAGCCAGGATGCGGGCGGGGTTTTCGAAGTGCTCGCAGGGTCCATCGCGCTTGCGCACCTTGTTCATGCTCCGGCTGGGTGAAATGCGAATTTGCCCATTGCCCAATTCTTGGATGTCAGAATCCAAGAGTTTGCGCACGGTGTCGCCACGCCACCCGGTGCTCCACAGAATGCTTGCCTTGAGGTGAAGGGCCTCCTTGTGGTCGCGGTTCAGGACGTTTTGGGTCAGCAGCCATTTCTGTAGGCGACGATAGTTAACGGGGTCGATTTCTGGCTTTGCCCTTGCCTTGCGCGGAGGGAGTAGCGGCGCGTCAAGGGGAATGGCTGTGGCCGCAATCGCCTTCTCCTCTGCGTCTTTCAGCCCCTTGCGTTCGTTCAGATAGGTCTGCGCATGGCGGAATTGGCGTGCCGCCTCCTCGCGGACCTCGTGGATGTGCGGTTTGCCATCCCAACTGGTTGTCGTGTAGTACTGGGCGTAGTGGACGGCATCCAAGCTATTGGGATCTATTCCGGGGTTGGCTTGGAAGAGGCGAGCCAAATGCAGAAAGATTACAGTGAGGCTGCTCACGGCGCTGGGTTCGCCGAATTTCTTGATTGCGTACTTCCAGAGGAACCGGAGTTGGGACACGGCATGGACCTTCGCAAGCACTGATGCCAGATCCTTCAGGTGACGGCGATGGCTGCCTCGGTTTTTCGCGAGGACAAGAATTGCTTGCCGCAAGGCAACCGCATCGGCGGCATCGGATGGATCGGAGTTCATTTCCCCTCACCTTTCCGTAGAAGGTTGGGTTGAGCTTGTAGGAACGCGGCGGCGGCTTCCAAGCGTTCCGGACTGGTCTGCCCCAGCAACTCAACGTAATCGGCCATGGCTTTGACGACGGTAGCTTGGCGCTGCTCGAGCTCTGTGCTCTGTCCCTTGAAGGTGTGCGGGCAGTTGTCACAGCGTCGGCGCTCTTTTGGCTGTGGGTGGCCGCAGGCCGGGCATTGCTTGGTGTCAGCGGCCAAGACGATGCTGCGCCTGGGAGCCACCTGGATGCCGCGGGCGGCGGCCAATCGGGCCTGGAACTCAGGGTCGTTGGCGGCTCGGCTGATTCTCAGGACCTGATGGAGAGAGGCTTTCACCATGACCTTGGCAAGCACCGATTCGCCCATGCCGGCGCGCCGCAACTCGACCAGGTGCGCCTTGCGGAACTCTTCGGCAATGAAGTACCAGCGCGGCACCTCGCTAGGTTGGTCCTTTTGTGCATCCAGGCAAGCGGTGAGCAGGAGGCGATTCACGCTTCCTGCGCTACTGGTTTCGCCCAGGAGGTACTCCTCTTGGTTTTCTTCCATCTCCGCCAATCGGGCGGCCATGGCTTCATGCCCACGAAACAGGAAGGCAATGGTTCCGTTGACGTTGATGAAGTACCTGTTGCCCAGCTTCCCCACGTCCTGCCCTTTGAGGCCATGCAGGAGGTTGATGGGGGCTGGAAAGGCACTGACCAAGACGAAAGTCAACCGTGGAAGGACCCCGCGTAGGCGCTCAAAGACCAAATCGCGTTGGAAGGGTGTCGGCAAACGGCGAAAGTCCAGGTTCACTTCCTTGCCCCCGTAGGACTGCGGCGGCAGGACGCAATCCGCATGCACTGACGTGGTTGCGTACGCAATGAAGCCGCGCAGAACAGCACGGAAGGTGTATGCCTGGCTATGGATGGCGCTTTCAGAGCGTTGGGCAGGAAGGCGGGGTGCAACCTTTACCTTGGCTGCCGGGGCGGGCGGAATGGCCGTGGCGGCCCGGCAGGGCTTGCGCGTCGGGGAGTTCAAGCTGGCAAAGAACGCCTCGAAGAAGTCCACATCCATCTCCTCGAAGCCCACAAGACGGCCCTTGTCGGGATGGGGCATGCGTGCTGCGCGCAACGCAATCTTGAGGGTGCCTGCGATGGTGGCGAGCGCCAGGGGCCTTCCCGTGTTCTTGGAGAGCGGGGGATTCTCTGCGAAGGCTTGCGCAACCTTGGCTTGGCTTGCCAAGGGCATGCTGCGGATGGATGCCAGGATGTCGATGCGATACGGTGCTTCTTGGGCAGGTGTAAGGCTCATGCGGCGCACACCTTCCACATGATGGGGATATGAACCCACCACATC
>JAIVGU010000292.1 GCA_020201445.1 Halobacteriales archaeon | reverse complement strand
CCAGTTGGTCGGACTTCTCCAGTTGGTAGTCGTAGGCCACCTGCACGGTCTTGGCGGTGGCGTAGAGGACGCCGCTCTTGGCGTCCTTGATCTCGTAGTCGAAGTCCCACGACTTGCCGCCGATGCGGGCGGTCCACATCTTGACCACCGGCTGCGAGCCCATCTTGATGGGGGCCTTGTAGTCGATGGCGGCCATGGCGAGGATGAAGGGGAAGTCGCGCTCGGAGCGGCTGCCGGCCACCTGGGTGAAGAAGCGCATCCGGCAGTGCTCCAGGTAGGTCAGGTAGAGCGCGTTGTTGACGTGGCCGAGGCCGTCGACGTCGTTGAAGCGCACCTCGACCGGGACCGAGAAGGCGGGCACTACGCGCTCCTCCGCAGGGGGCGGCCCTCGAGCCGCGACTGCACGCGGATGGCGAGGTCGTGCAGCTCCTCCGACTGCGGCTTGCCGGTCCCGCGGGGGAACAGCGCATGGACGGGGCCGGCGCCGTCGCCGGCCTTGCGGGGGACGACGTGCAGGTGGAGGTGCTTGACCTCCTGCCCCGCGGCGGGTCCGTTGTTGAAGGCGAGGGTGAAGTCGGGGGCGCCGGTCTCGGCGGCGAGGATGGGCAGCAGGCGCTGCGCGGCGACCAGGACCGCGGCGGCGTCGGCGGGGGCCGTGGACTCCAGGCGCTCGGCGTGCGCCTTGGGGACGACGAGGGTGTGGCCCGGCGCGAGGGGGTTGATGTCGAGGAACGCGAAGGCGCGCTCGTCCTGGTAGAGCTCGGCGCTGGGGATGCGGCCCGCGGCGATGGCGCAGAACAGGCAGTCCACGCCGGACCAAGTGGGCCCCTGGTCTTAGCCATGCCCGTTGACGCCCGCTGGAGGGCTCTTGGCGACGTACGGCCCGAGGTCGGCGTAGCCGTGCCGGCGGTAGTAGGGCTTCACCCCAGGCCCCGCGATGACGAGGAGCCTCCCCAGGCCCCACTCCGCGAAGGCGATGCGCTCGGCCTCGGAGAGCAGGGCGGCGCCGTGGCCCTGGTGCTGGAAGGAGCCCGTTTCGGGGTCGTCGTCCCCGATGGCCCTCGCCAACCCGTAGACCTTCAATTCGCGCACGAAGGCGGCGCCAAGGGGGTGCGATGTCTCAGGCCGGTGCGCGCCGGCTCCCACGCGGCGCAGGCGCAGGAACGCCACCACCGCGTCGGCGACGGGGTCCTCCAGGGAGAGGAACGTCTCCGTGCCGCCGCCCGCCTCGTACTCGGTCCGCCGCAGCGCGAGCCGGGCAGGGTCGACGGCCACCCCTTCGCGCTGGCGGGTGCCGGCCTCGCGGCAGCGGACGCAGCGGCAGGGCGGCAGGCCGTGGCGGGCGCGCACCTCCTGGGCCAACTGACGCAGGTTGCTGTTCATCACGCCCGCCTCCAGGTGCGTCGTCGGGATGTCGCGGTCGATGCGCTGGATTCGGCACCACTCGGGGACGAAGCCCTTGCCCGCCGCCACGACGGCCGCCGCCTCCTGCGTCCCGTAGGGATGGTACTCGCCGCGCCGCCACTGCGCCTTCAGCGTCGTCTCGCCTTCCATCACGACGAGCGTGGGGTAGACCTTCAGCATGTCCGGCCGGTAGTCCGGGTCCGCGAACAGCCGGCGCAGGTCCTCCACGTCGGCGACTGGGTCCGGGTCGAGCGGCGCGCTCCCCCGAGCAGGCAATGGCACCGACGACACCACGGACGAAACCACGGATTCCACGGATTGCACGGAGAACGCTGAATCCGTGTCACCCGTGGAATCCGCGGTTGGGGAGCCGTGCGGGCGGGGCAAGCCCGGCATCATGTGGACGCACACCTTGAACCCGGCGTCGCGCGCCAGCCGCAGCGCCCGCCGCGACTCCTCCAGCGTGTGGCCACGGTGCGTCGCCTGCAGCACGGCGTGGTCGAGGCTTTGCAGGCCGACCTCGACGCGGGTGGCGCCGTGGCGCAGCATGGCGTCCAGGTGCGGCTCCAGGCACCAGTCCGGCTTGGTCTCGATGGTGAGCCCGATGGCCCGGCAGGCGGCGGACTCGTTGATGCCCTGCAACGCCGCAAGCCGCGCCTCGCGCTCGCCGGCGGGGAGGGCCTGCCACGCCGCCTCGCCGCCCCACAGCGCCGCCGTCGCCTGCGACTTGAGCGGGTCGAGCGCCTCCGCGGCCTCGGCGGGGCCGTCGTTGAGGCCCGCGTAGATGCCGGCGACGAACCAGTCCTGGTACGCCATCTCCCGCGCCGGGAAGGTGCCGCCCTGCACCACGACGTCCACCTTGCCGACGGCGTGCCCGTTGGCGGCCAGTTGCGCCAGGCGGCCGCGCACGATGGCGTAGGGGTCGTAGCCGTGCCGCCGCGCCCGCAGCGTCGACGGCTCGAAGCCGGTGTAGCTCTGCGGCGCGTCCACCTCCGGGCCGCCGGGGCAGAAGGTGCACTTGCCGTGTGGGCACGCGGCCGGGCTCGACATGACGGCGACCACCGCGATGCCGGACTGGCTCCGCATCGGCTTGGCGCGCAGCAGCGGCGCGAACCGGCCGCGCAGGTCCGGGGCGAGGAGGCGGCCAAGGTCCGGGTCGGTCGGGAGGTCGCGCAGCCCCGCGGCGCGGGCGGCAACCTGCTTGAGGCGCTGGAGAGACCCCTTGTCCTGGACGGCACCGGAGCGCAGCTCCCGCTCGACGTGGGCCACGAACGCCGGGAGCGCCTCCATGGCCCGCGCGACGCCAAGCTCCTCGAAATCCTTTGCTGCACCAAACCGCCTCCGGGGCAGGGATTCCGGGGATCCCTGGAATCCGTGGCCTAGGTGGGGGAGGGGGAGCGCAGCGGGGCGAACTCGGCCCGGGCGCGGTAGACGAACGCGAAGCAGAGGATGGCGGTGCCGACGAACGACAGCGTGAGGAGTTGGGCGTCGAACAGGGCCAGCATCAGCCCGGCGCCCAGGATGAACAGGAACGCCCCGGCGAGGGCGAGGCGGGGGGCGCGCAGCTTGAAGGCGAAGTAGCCGCCCGCGGCCAGCAGGACCGCTGCGAGGGCGGGCAGCCAGAACCAGCGGTAGAAGCCGGTCGGGATGCCCAGCCGGTCCGGCGAGTCGTGCGGCGAGGCGGGGTCGAGCGCCAAGGTGGCGGAGGTGCCGGCGGGGACGAAGGCGTCGCGGCTCCAGGTGGCGCCGCCGGAGGCGACCTGGACGGTGAAGGTGGCGTTGCTGGCCATCACCGACGCGGCCCCGTTGGCGTCGAGCCGGACGTGCGTGGCGGGGGCGCCGGAGAGGTAGGTGAGGGTGACGTTGGCGCCCGGGGCGCCGGGGAAGGCGATGGTGAGGTTGCCGCCGGGGACGTCGGCGTAGGCCTGGGCGAGCTTGGGGCCGTTGTAGGCGGCGAGGCCGAAGTTGAGGGCGAAGAAGGCGCCGAACAGCATCATCATGACGCCGGCCACCTTGGCCTGGAGGCGGAGCCGGCCGGCGCGCTCCTCGCCGGGGTCGCGTGCCGGGGGCGTGGCGTCCACCGTGGCCGAAGCGCTCGGCGCGGTTGGGGCGTCCGGCGTGGCCGGGGCGGGAGGCGGTGCGGGGGCGGCCGGCGGCGCGGCGGCGTCGTCCATGCGCGCGGCACACAGG
>JAIVGU010000109.1 GCA_020201445.1 Halobacteriales archaeon | reverse complement strand
ACCCTGTCCGCCACCCAGACCGTCTGCGCCTGACCGTCGGTGGGGAAGCGCGCGATTTCCCCACTCCTTCCTGGAGGGCCGCAGCTCACTCGGGAGGCCGGAAAGCCTTGCGGCGATGGTGGTGAAACCATCAACGAGCACTTTCACTCCCCTCCTGGCCTGAACTATAGCCCTCATATCCGTGGGCAACGTCCATGCAATCGATGAGCCTGGTCGAGGAGGAGCTGGGGGGCCCGACGGTCTTCAAGGACCTGTCCAAGCTCGACTTCGACTACGTCCCCGACAGCCTGCCCGGCCGCGACGAGGCCATCCGCGCCCTCTCCGCCCTCTACAAGGGGCTCACCCTCGGCGCCACCCGCGAGCACGCCCTCGTCTGGGGCCCCGTCGGCACCGGCAAGACCGCCCTCGCCAAGCGCTTCGCCCGCGACTTCGCCGCCGTCCTGAGCAGCCGCCACGGCAAGCGCCTGGAGTCGGTCCACATCAACTGCCGCAAGCGCAAGTCCGCCGGGCTGGCGATGCTGGGCCTGCTCAACCACTTCGAGCCCAACTACCCCGACCGCGGCTTCAGCGTCGGCGAGATGCTGCGCGACCTGCGCAAGATCCTCGACCGCAAGGGGGTCCACCTCCTCGTCATCCTGGACGAGGTGGACGCCCTGCTCAAGACCGACGGCAGCAACCTGGTCTACGACCTCACCCGCTTCAACGACGAGGTGGGCCCGAGCTGGGTCGGCGTCAGCCTGCTGATGATCAGCCAGGAGAACGTCCTCTCCCTCCTCGACGCCGCCGCCCTCTCCACCTTCAAGCAGACCAACGTCATCCAGGTCGCGCCCTACCAGCCGCAGCAACTGGAGAAGATCGTCCAGCAGCGCGTCGAGCTGGCGTTCCAGCCCGGCACCGTCGACCCCGACACCGCCTGCCTGGTGGCGGACATCGCGGCGCCGGAGGGCAACGCCCGCCTCGCCATCGAAATCCTGCAGAAGGCGGGCCAGATGGCGGACGACGAGGGGCGCGGCACGGTCGGCCCCGAGCAGGTGCGCGCCGCCAAGGCGGAGAGCTACTCCTACATCACGACGAGCAAGCTGCAGAACCTCCCCCGCCACGTCCTGCTCACGCTGCTGGCCCTCTCCCGCCGCCTGCGCCGCGAGGGGGGCGCCTACGCCACCACCGGCTCCGTCGAGGAGGCCTACCGCGTCGCCTGCGAGGAGTTCCACGAGGAGCCGCGCGCCCACACCCAGTTCTGGAAGTACCTCAACCAGTTGCGCGACGGCGGCTTCATCGTGAGCCGGATGTCGGGCAAGGGGCAGGCCGGCACCACCCAACTGCTCTCCATCCCGGACGCCCCCGCCAGCGTCGTGGAGGAGAAGGTCGCGGAGCTTCTCCGCCGCTCGGCGTGAGGCATAACCTTCTTCAGGGAACGACTCCGTAGTGCGCCAGCAATGCAGGACATGGCGGAGCGTCTTGAGGAGCGGGAGGCCATGCTGGCGGAGCTTGAGTCCGGCGGCTACCTGAACGACCCCCGCCTGGAGGAGGCGATGCTCTCCGTCCCCCGCCACCTGTTCGTCCCCCCCGAGCTGCGCGCGGCGGCCTACGAGGACCGCCCGCTGCCCATCGGCTTCGGGCAGACCATCTCCGCGCCCCACATGGTCGCCATGATGACCACCGCGCTCCAGCTGGAGGAGGGCCACCGCGTCCTGGAGGTCGGCACCGGCGTCGGCTACCACGCCGCCATCGTGTCCCGGGCGGTGGGCGGGACCGGCCACGTCGACTCCATCGAGTTCCTGCCGGAGCTTGTCGAGCTGGCGCGCAAGAACCTCAAGGCGGCCAAGGTCGCCGTCGACGTGCACGAGGGCGACGGCGCCGAGGGGTGGGCGGCGGGGGCGCCCTACGACGCCATCTACGTCACCTGCGCCATCCCAACCGTGCCGCCCGCGCTGTCGGACCAACTCAAGGAGGGCGGCCACTTCGTCGCCCCCGTGGGCATCACGCGCTGCCAGCTGCTGGCCGGCCGCAAGCTGGACGGCATCCTGGAGTTGGACGACCTGGGCCCCTGCCTCTTCGTCAACGCGCAGGGGGCGCTCGGCGCCGCCGACGAGGGCCAGGGCGCCGAGTGACCCGCCCGCCGACTGGCTGCGAACCCCGCAAAAAACAGGAAGGGTCGGTCGCTTCGCGCGTTGCCCGTTTATTCCTCACTACCTACGAGGGAACCACGAATTTCACGAATTTCACGAAACCAAAGGGGTCGTTTTTCGTGCAATTCGTGAAATTCGTGGTTCCCCCAAAGACCAGACTGAATTTCCGGGCAAGGCCGCTTCGCGCCGTTCGCGGTTGCGGGCCTGCTGGTTGCGGAGCGCTGAAGTCCAGGGTGGGGATGGCATGGCGATGCGTTGGCTCCTGGCGGTTGCCCTGCTGGCCCTCCTCCCCGGCTGCCTCGCCACCCAGCCCGTGAAGGCGCGCCTCCACAACGGCGGCAGCGACGCCGTCCAGGTGCGTCTTGTCGCCACCAACGCGGGCGCCACCTTGCTCGACCAGGCCTTCCAGGTCGGCGGCGGGCAGACGGTGGAGCACGCGCTCGGCGCCGGCACCATGACGGTGAAGGCCACCTACACGGCGCACCACGCCGCCGGCGGCTCGGTGCAGGACGTCGACGCCTCCGTCGCGCTGACCCTGGGCGGGGGCGACTGCGCGGACGGCACCGCCGTGGCCGCGTTCTCGTTCAGCTACAACGCCGGCGCCGGCGCGGGCGCCTTCCGGAACGACGGCGTCAAGGTCGTCTGCGAGTGATTCCGCCCAACTGAGCCACGAAGGGGGCCGACTGGACAGGCCTTGGCGTGTCCGCCAGCTTGGAAAGCCCCAAGGCCCCTGCCGGGGTGGCGCGCCCCTTGAGCTGGACCGGCCCCCTCCGCCCCGTCGCCCCGGGCATCCACGAGATTCCCGCCGACTACACCGGCCGCGACGGCACGCTGCGGATGCGCGTCCCCGGCCGCATCGTGGCGGACCCGGCCCTGCTGGAGCACATCAAGGACGACCTGGCGCCGGAGCAGGTGGCCAACGTCGCGACGCTGCCCGGCATCGTGGGGCACAGCCTCGCCATGCCGGACATCCACTGGGGCTACGGCTTCCCCATCGGCGGCGTCGCGGCCTTCGACCCCGACGCGGGCGGCGTCGTGTCCCCCGGCGGCGTGGGCTTCGACATCAACTGCGGCGTGCGGCTGCTGCGCACGGGGCTCACCGAGCGCGACCTCAAGCCCCGCCTGCCGGAGGTGGTGGACGCGCTGTTCGACGCGGTGCCGTGCGGGATGGGTTCGCGCGGCGGGCTTGCGCTGTCCGAGGGCGACCTGACGGACCTCCTGGACCGCGGCGCCGGCTGGGCCGTCGAGAACGGCTGGGCCAGCGCGGAGGACCGCGCCCGCATGGAGGACAACGGCGCCGTCGCGGGGGCGGACAGCCGGCAGGTGCACGAGCGCGCCCGCCTGCGCGGCCGCCGCAGCCTCGGCTCCCTCGGCTCCGGCAACCACTTCCTCGAGCTGCAGGTCGTCGACCGCACTTGGGATGAGACTGCCTGCAAGGCCTACGGCGTCGAGCTGGGCCAAGTGCTCGTG
>JAIVGU010000187.1 GCA_020201445.1 Halobacteriales archaeon | reverse complement strand
TCACCGTGGACCCCGCCATCTGCGAGACCTGCCCGCACACCATGTGCATCAACGCCTGCCCGGCCAAGTGCTTTGAGTTCGTGGGCGGACGCATGCAGTTCACCTACGAGGACTGCGTCGAGTGCGGCACCTGCGATATCGTGTGCACCCCAGGGAGCGTCAAATGGAACAACCCTCGCGCTTCCTTTGGGGTGAACTATCGCTATGGGTAGGGTGCACTATCCCAGCAGCGGGACGCCATAGGTGCCGCCACACGGCCCTGCACACCTTGCGCAAGCCGACTCTAGGCAAGGCTGTCCCAGCAGGTCCCAACGGCTCTCAAGCGGACCCGGGTAATAGCGGGTGTCGCCGCAGCAGCCGCAAGCAAAAGGTCCCGACCCCATCGAGGGGCAGGCCAAGGGACGACCCAAAGGGCTTGCGGGACATCCATCGAACGATCCTGGCCCCTTCACCGGCGCCTCGGGCCCTCTCTCCCCGCTTGCCCTGACCTGCTCCCGCCACGGCCTGCGCTGGCCGCCAGCAGGAAGGCCGACGCCAGGGTGGTCGCCAGCAACGCCGCTCCCAAGGGGGCGCGCCAACCCGCGGCCAGCCAGGCCAGCGCACCCAGGACGAGCACCGCGGCCGCCGCGGACGAGCGGGCCCGCGCGGACCGCAGGCGCTCGCGCGCCAGCGCGACGTCCGCCTCTAGGCGGGCCTGCCGCCGGGCTGCCTCGCGCTCGCCCTGCTCCAGGGCCTTGACCTGGGCGCGGCGCTCCTCGAGCTCCTTCAGCGTCGCCGCGCCCGTCTCGGCGCGCTGCTGCGCGTTGTCGAGGCGGCGGCGCGTCTTCTCCGTCTTGTCCGCCAGTTCCTTGGCTTGCCGACGGCGGTGCTCCAGCCAATCGGCCTTCTCCTGCTCCAGGAGGGCCACGCGGCGCTGGTGCTGCGTCTTGAGGTCGGTGCGCTTGACGTCGAACTCCCGCTCCAGCTCGCGCCGCCGCGACGCCAGGATCCGCTGCGCCGCTTCAGGAAGGTCGCTGTCGGGGTCCTGCTC
>JAIVGU010000108.1 GCA_020201445.1 Halobacteriales archaeon | reverse complement strand
GCGCTGGAGGGGACGCTCGACCCGAAGAAGGTGGAGGGCGCCGCCGACAACGCCGTCATCGGCAACGCGGAGGAGGTCGCCGCGCAGGTGCGCCGCTACCACCCTGACGACCGGCTGATGCTATGGTTCGACTTCTTCAACCACGACTCCCCCCGCGTCATCCGCAACATGGAGGCGTTCATGGAGAAGGTCGCGCCGCTGCTGCGCCGGGAGGTCGCTGCGTGAGCAGGAAGCCAGTTGATGGGCGCCGCACTACGGCAAACACAGATTCCACAGATTTCACAGACAGAGGTCCGCGTTCTGTGCAATCTGTGAAATCTGTGTTGGCCCCCACTGGCCGCGACGGTGCCACCCGAAGCCACATCCAATCCGGCCCCAGCGCCGCCATGTACCCGACGAGCCCGCTCGGCGAGAAGGAGCGGAACATCCCGACCGGCCGCGACGTGGAGTGGGAGCCCCTCGTGGACTACCGCCGGTTCGGCGTGTCGGAGACGACCATCCACGGCGCCGTCGCGTGGGCCGTCGGCGGGAAGAACGGCAAGCCCGCGCGCATCATGCACAGCTTCGGCGGCAACGTGCTGTGCTACGGCCGCAGCATGATGAAGCCGCTCACGCTCAAGGTGTTCGCCGAGGAGCTGGCGGACCTGTCGTGGCCGCAGAAGGCCATCGCGGTCAGCAGCCACAACGGCGACGTCGAGCACGTGGCCGCCGCGCAGAGCCTCCTCGCGGAGACGGAGTGGGGCCTCATGCAGGCGCCGCTCGACGTGCCGCTCGTGCAGTTCGGCCGCCAGGTGCGCCGCCCCCGCCGCTGGTACCACACCTGCTCCGGCGAGCACGCCGCGATTTTGCAGGGCTGCAAGCGCAAGGGGTGGCCGCGCATCGGCTACCTCCTGCCGCAGCACCCCTGGTTCCACGCCTACCTCGACCAGTTGCGCCGCTTCCTCGGGCCCGAGTGGTCGCCTATCCGCGTGGCGCGCGACGGCTGCGGCCTGCCCACCACCTCGAACACGGTCGCGGAGCTGGCGCAACTCTACGCCGGCCTCGCGCAGCGCAAGGACGAGGACTGGATCTGGGAGGCGATGGTGCGCAACCCCGACCTGGTGGGCGGCTTCAACCGCCTCGACTCCACCATCCTGAAGGCGTGCGGCGGCAAGGTCATCGCCAAGGAAGGCGCCGACGGCCTGCTGGGGCTCGCCATCGACCACCCCGGCTACCCGGACGGCCTCGGCGTCGTCGTGAAGATCGCGCACGGCTGGAACCCGCGGGCGACCTGGTACGTTGCGCGTGGCATCCTGGGGGTCCTGGGCTTCCGCCTCCGCAACCCCTACAGCCTGCACCGCCAGAAGGCATTCCTCGTCCCCGGCATCGTCCCCCCGAAGCACCTGAAGGCGCTCGAGGAGATTCCCACCTGGGACGACTGGGACCCCAACACCGACCGCTGGTACTACGACTGGGAGAAGTGGAGCGACGAGTGGCCGGGGCCGGGGTGGACCCCATGACGCCCTTTTTGAACCACGAATTTCACGAATTGCACGAAGTGGGCCTCACCCTGTTTCGTGAAATTCGTGGTTCAGTTGGGGGGCGTGCATGAGCGACGGCTTTGGCTGGCTGGAGAAAGACCGCCAGCTTGCGCAGCGGGACATCGGCCGTGCCTACGGCTCCCTCAAGCGCGAGGCCCAAGCCATGCAAGAAGCGGAAGGCAGCGTCCGCACCCTGCGCAACCTCATCGGCGGCAAGCCGTTCCCCGCCGAGGATGGCCGCACCCTCGACGACCACAACCCTGCGACCGGGCAGCGCATCGCCAGGATTCCCCGCAGCGCCGCGCCCGACGTGGCCGCCGCCGTCGCCGCCGCCAAGGCCGCGCTGCCCGCGTGGTCCGCGACGCCGCTGGAGGAGCGCTGCCGCATCCTCGACCGCATCGCCGACCTGCTGGAGGCGGAGCAGGAAGACCTCGCCAAGCTGGAGTCGCTCGACACCGGCAAGCCGGTCGCGCTCGCCCGCCGAATGGATGCAGCGCGCGCCGTGCAGAACTTCCGCTTCTTCGCCGACTTCGCGCGCACGTGGCGCGACGCGGAGAGCCCGATGCCGGGCCACCGCAACCGCACCCACCGCCGCCCCCTCGGCGTCGTCGGTCTCGTCACGCCGTGGAACCTGCCGCTCTACCTCCTCACCTGGAAGCTCGCGCCCGCGCTGGCGATGGGCAACACCGTCGTCGCCAAGCCGAGCGAGCTGACGCCGCTCACCGCCGACGCCTTGGGCCGCCTCTGCCTCAAGGCCGGTCTCCCCGCTGGCGTCTTCAACCTCGTGCACGGTCTCGGCGCCGAGGCGGGGCAAGCCTTGGTCGAGCACCCCGACGTCAAGGGCATCAGCTTCACCGGCGGCACCGCCACCGGCCGCAGGGTCGCCGCCACCGCCGCGCCCATGTTCAAGAAGCTCAGCCTGGAGCTGGGCGGCAAGAACCCGAGCGTCGTCTTCGCGGACGCGGGCCTCGACGCCGCCGTCGCGGGCGTGGCGGATGCGGCGTTCCGCAATCAAGGCCAGATTTGCCTCTGCGGCAGCCGCATCCTCGTCGAGGCCAGCATTGCGAAGGAGTTCACGAAGCGTCTCGTCGCGCACGCCAAGGGCCTGCGCGTCGGCGACCCCGCCGACGAGGCCACGCAACTCGGCGCGCTCATCACGCCGGAGCACCGCGCCAAGGTGGAGGGCTACATCGACGCGGCGCGCCAAGAGGGCGGCAAGATTCTGTGCGGCGGCGCGCGCCCCAAACTCGACGGCCCCCTTGCCGGCGGCGCGTTCCTGGAGCCGACCATCATCATCGGCCTGCCCCAGTCGTCGCGCTGCGTGCAGGAGGAAATCTTCGGCCCGGTCGCGACCGTCCAGGAGTTCAAGTCGGAGGCGGAGGCCGTCGAGCTTGCAAACGGCGTCCCCTACGGCCTCGCCGCCAGCGTGTGGACGCAGGACCGCGCGAAGGGCGACCGCGTCGCGGAGGCGCTGGAGTGCGGCATGGTGTGGGTCAACTGCTGGCTCGTGCGCGACCTGCGCGTCCCCTTCGGCGGCATGAAGCAGAGCGGCGTCGGGCGCGAAGGCGGTGCTTGGTCGCTGGAGTTCTTCTCAGAGGCACGGAACATCTGCGTCAAGGAGGGAAACTAATGGCAACGACGAACCCGACCAAACCGCGGATGCCGCGGATTTCGCGAAATAAGTCTTCATCCGCGGCCTCCGCGAAATCCGCGGTTCGGCAGGGCGGCGGGCGCATCGTCGCCGGCTGCCTCGCCCCGCACCCGCCGCACCTCGTCTACGCCGACAACCCGCCGCAGAACGAGCCCCGCAGCGAGGGCGGCTGGGAGCCGGTGCGCTGGGGCTACGAGCGCCTCCGCAGCAGCCTCGCCCGCGCCGGGCGGGAGTACGACGTCATCATCGTCCACTCGCCCCACTGGCGCACGCAGGTCGGCCACCACTTCCTCGGCGTGCCGGAGTTCACCAACCTGTCGGTGGACCCCATCTTCCCCAACCTGTTCCGCTTCAAGTGCGACCTCGCCGTCGACGTGGAGCTGGCGGAGGCCATCGAGGAGCGTGCCCGCGGCAAGGGGCTCGTCACGAAGATGATGCGGAACCCCGAGTACCG
>JAIVGU010000107.1 GCA_020201445.1 Halobacteriales archaeon | reverse complement strand
GGCCAGGCTGGAGGTGCCCACCTGGGCCGCCGTGGGGTGCGGCACGGAGGCGAGGGCGCTGAGCAGGAAGACGGCGGCCAGCACGAGGGAAGGCCCGGACGTTCGGTCCATGGCCCGGCATGTGTCCCAGGGACTATATGAAGTCCGGTTGGCGGGCGGGGATTTTCCCAACCGTGCCTTCCGGAACCAAGGATTCCACGGATCTGTGCAATCTGTGTTCGCCCCCTGCTGGGAACCGAATCCCATGCGGCCTAGAATCCTTTCTCCAGGTGCGCCGCCATGCGCTCCTGCACCCGGCGCAGCACGTCCAGGTTGTCGTACTTCCCGGTGGGCTTGCGGGGCGAGCGGATGGCCTTGTCCAGCAGCGGCAGCGCCCGCGTCAGTTCGTCGACGATGGTGACGTCGGCGGTGCGCGCGGTGCGGCTGAGCGGGTTGAGCTCGATGGTGATGACGGTCTTGCCCATCTTCTTGAGCGCTTGGCAGCGGTCGCCGTCCTCGAGGGGGACGAGGACGACGTCGGCGAGGCCGATGCCGTCGCGGCAGCAGAGCGCGCGGTCGCTGTCCAGTCCGGGGATGCGGTAGTCGGGCTTCTTGCCCAGCACGGTGCCCTTGATGGCGCCGGCGCGCTCCAGGATGCCGACGAGGGTGGCGACGCGCTCGGGGGTGCGGTGGAAGAGGTTGACCTCCAGGGTGATGGAGGGCCAGGCGCGCGCGATGGCGTCGCACTGCCCCGCGGCGAGCGCCACCACGTTGCCGTTGAGGGAGAGGACGGGGCGCTTGGCGGCGCGGATGCGGCGGGCGGCCTCGTGGATGGCCTCCAAGGCCTCCGGCGGCGTCTGCTCGCCCAGCAGGTAGTCGAACGCCTCGCCGCGGCCGTGCGCGATGAGGCCGGTGGGGTGGACGATGCCGGCGGCGACGGCGTCCTTCATGCGCTCGCGCACGCGCAGGCTGGCGGCGCGCGGGTGGTCCGGTGGGATGTTGGTCGCGCCGGGGGCGGGGGGCGGCGAGGGGGAAGGCTCCTTCCCGCGCCTTTCGGGGGGTGCGCCGGCCAAGTCGGGCTTGCGGCGGCTGAAGGTCCGCTTCAGCTTCGCGGCGGGCGCCTCCTTGCCCGTCCTCTTCTCCTTGGCTGGCGCCGCGCTCATGCGGTTCCCCACTCCAAGGACAGGTCCTTGCCGGGCGCCTTCTGGGTGAGCCATCCGAGGCTGACCCTATCCGCCCAACCGTATTCTAGGATGTTGTCCGGGCGGATGCCGCCCGAGGCCTCGACCTTGACGCCCGGCGCCTCGTTCCAAACGGCCTCCGCCCACGCCTTGCCGGTGGCGGGGGGCTGGTTGTCGATGAGGAGCCAATGGGCGCCCGCCCGCGCCGCGGCCAGTGCGTCGGCGAGCGACTCCACCTCGCAGGTCACGGTGAGGCCGGGGTTGGCGGCCAAGACCTTGCGAACCGCCGCCGCCACGTCGCCGCCGCACGCCGCGAGGTGGTTGTCCTTCACCATCGCCGCGTCCCACAGGCCCTTGCGGTGCGCGTCGCCGCCGCCGATCTCCACGGCTTCTTTCTCGAACGCGCGGAAGCCCGGCGTCGTCTTGCGCGTGGCCGCGACCATGGCCGTGCAGCACGCGGCGGCGAGCGCCTCGGACAGTTCGCGGGTGAGGCTCGCCACGCCGGACATCCGGCTCAGCAGGTTCAGCGCCACGCGCTCGGCGGAGAGGATGGCGCGCACGGGCCCCTCGACCCGCAGGACGGTGGCGCCGCGCTCCACCCACTGCCCGTCGGGGGCCGCGGCGGTGGCGGTGGCGCCCAGGCGGCGGAACAGCTCCGCGGCGTGCGCGGTGCCGGCGACGAGGAGACGCTCGCGGGCCACGACACTGGCCGCACCCCTCGCGGTCGGGGGGAACAGGGCGTTGGCCGTCACGTCCCCCGCGCCGACATCCTCCTCGAGGTAGAGGGCGAGCCAGTCGGGCGCGCTTGGACCGGGCTGGCTCACGCGGCGGCCGACGGGAGCCGCCTTTTTGCGGCTTGCCCTCAAGCCGCCCCGCCAAAGGGGTTATGGGCGCGGCCGCGGGTGCGGCGGCGATGAAATCCTCCTGGCTCCTCCTGCTGGTGCTGGCGGCGCCCCTGGCGCAGGGGGCGATGACCCTCACCGCCACGCCGCCGGACCACCCGCTCGCGCCGGACCTGGAGGTGGGCGACCTCACCGTCGTGGTGGCCGTGGACTGCACCGACCTCGCCACGCGGCCGCCGGACCTGACCAGGCCCGGCGACGTCACCCTGGCCGTCTCCGCCGACAGGCCCGGCACGCAAATCAGCGGCCCGCTCAAGGTCCCCGTGCCGCTGGAGCCCTGCGCCCAGCCTGGAGCCACCCAGGCGACGGGCACCGTGAAGCTCCAGGTCAGCTTCACCCGCGAGGCCCCCGGCGAGACGGACATCAAGGCCACCGTGACCGGCACCCTGCCGAAGGCCGGCCAGCCCAAGCTTGAGGCCTCCGCGAGCGCCATCCTCCAGGCGGCCTACACCAGCCTCCTCGTCGTGAGCGTGCGGGACACCATCCTGACCACGCACGGCAAGGAGGCGGTCGCGCACGTGGAGGTCCACAACGCCGGCAACGCCCCCACCACCGTGGAGTTCACGCTGGCCAGCGAGCCGTCGGGGAGTGTGGACGCCCTCCTGCCCGGGATGCTCCTGCTCGCGCCGCAGGCCAACGCGACGGCCGACCTCGTCCTGCGGGGGCACGGCTCCTGGCGCCAGGACACCGTCCGGGTCGTCCTGACCCGCTCCTCCGCCAAGCACCCCGCCATGAAGGGCGACCCGGTCGCCGTCAACTTCCTGGTGCGCAACGGCGACCTCGTCCTGGGCGTCCCCTCCACCGGCCCCGTCCTCGCCCTCGCGCTGGTGGGCTGCGCCGCCGTCGCCTCCCGCCGCCGCGCTTAAGCGCACCCCCCTCGTCGCGGCGGGCATGAACGTGGGCATCGTCGGGTGCGGCGCCATCGGCTCCGAGGTCGCGCGCGCGGCCAGCGCCATGGACGGCATCGACGCGGTGTGGCTGTTCGACGTCGACCCCGACGCCACCCGGCTGCTGCAGGGGCTCCCCCGCGTCCGGGTCGCCAAGTCCGCCGCGGAGCTGGCGCAGGCGTGCGGCCTCGTCGTGGAGGCGGCCAACAAGGGCGTCGTCCAGACCGTGGTGCGCGACGCGCTCGCCGCCGGCAAGAAGGTGATGCTGATGACCATCGGCGCCCTCGCCGACGACGCGCTGCGCGAGGAGCTCCTGGGCCTCGCCCGGAAGACCGGAGGGAAGATCTACCTGCCCAGCGGCGCTGTCATGGGGGTCGACGGCGTCAAGGCCGCGGCGGAGGCGGACCTCAAGTCCGTCACCCTCGTCACCACCAAGCCGCCCGCGGGGCTCGACCAGAAGACCGACCGCTGGACGCTGCTGTTCTCCGGCCCCGCCCGCGAGGCGGTGCAGCGCTTCCCCAAGAACGTCAACGTGGCGGCGACCCTTTCGCTGGCCGGCCTCGGCTTCGACCAGACCCACGTCCAGGTCGCCATCGACCCGCTGGCGACGCGCAACTCGCACAAGGTCATCATCGAGGGCACCTTCGGCCGCGCCCGCATCGAGGTCGAGAACCTC
>JAIVGU010000106.1 GCA_020201445.1 Halobacteriales archaeon | reverse complement strand
CCCTTGTCGAGACCGCAATCACGAAGCGCCGCTCCGCCGGCCACGACTGGGGCCTCGCCGTCCTCGCCGAGGGCCTCCTCGACTGCCTCGACCCCGCCGAGTTGAAGGCCAAGGTGGGCAACCTGGAGCTGGACGAGCACGGCAACCCCCGCATGAGCGAGGTCGACCTCGGCCGCGTCGTGCGCGACGTCCTGGCGCCGCGCCTCAAGGGAAAGGGCTCCGAGGTGGGCTTCATCACCAAGCTCATCGGCTACGAGCTGCGCTGCGCCGACCCTCTCGCCTTCGACGTCCAATACACGCGAACGTTGGGTTCGGGCGCGGTGGAATTCCTTGCGAACGGCGAAGGCAACGCGCTGATTGCGCTCGTGGATGGCCAAACCGTGCCGCTCCGGTTCGATGATTTGAAGGACCCCGCGACGGGGAAGGTTAGGATTCGCCGCGTCGACGTCGAGGGGGCGTACTGGAAGAATGCGCTGGCGTTGCAGGCGCGCTGACGACCGCCAAACCGCGGAGTTCGCGGAAGGCGCGGATCGATGAACCACGGATTGCACGGAAAACACGGATTCTTGGGTGTTTTTCCGCGGGTTCCGCGTCCTCCGCGGTTAAAGTCCCTCTTTGGTGGGTTCGACCGAGCAAACCAACCAAGGAGCAAGCAAACGATGACAACCGAAAACAACGCCCAACGCTTCGAGCGCCAGACCCGCCATGCCCTTGCGCGCATCAGCCCCACGAACCTGCCCCTGGCGGTGTCGATGCTGGAGCAGCGCAGCATCGAGGGCCGGCGCCCAAGCAGCAACTACGGGTTCCTGCTGCACTTCATCCAACTGGACGCCCAGCTTCAAGGGAAGGACTTCCGCACCCTGACGCCAGAGGACGTGAAGGGCTTCCTGGCCGTCTTCCGGCAATCGCACAGCATGGCATCCACGAAGGTCGCCGCCATCTACACCCAGGCAATCCTCGTGAAGGTGTTGGGCGTGGAGGACACCAAGGCCCTGCCCTACGCTTTCCGCCAAGTCGTCAAGACGCAGCGCCCCAAAGCCAACGTGCGCGGCGCCGTCATCCCCGAGGCGACGTTCCTGGCCGCCCTGGAGGCTGTCCCCCGGCTAGTCTACCAGTCAAGCCACGCCACACAACTCATTCGGTGCCTGCTGTGGCTGCTGTGGGACAGCGGCATGCGCATCGGAGAGCTTCTGAGCCTGCGCTTGAGCGACGTGAGCTTTGATGATGCCACGAAGACCGCGAAACTCCAACTGCGCGAGGAGCTGGCCGTGAGCCACGGCTTGAAGACGGGTGCGCGCTACGTCATCATCCGGGACGCCGTGCCGGCCCTCAAGACCTGGATGACGCTTCACCCCGGCCGCCTCGATGCGGAGGCGCCGCTGGTCACGAGCCTTGCCTGCAACCAACACGTTCGCGGCCTCAACCAGGACAGCGTCAACCGCGTCATCCAGGAAGCCTTCGCCCTGGTGGCTGCAAAGCCCATCGGCAAGCGCAGCAAGTTCAGCGCCCACGACTTCCGGCACACCGCCGCCACACGCGATGCCCGCAACGGCTACCGCGAAGCCGCTCTCCGCCTGAAATACGGCTGGAGCGCGCGCTCCCCGATGCCCGGCCACTACGTCCACCTGAGCGAAGAAGACGCCCGCGAGCGCGTCCTGGCCACCCCCATCACGGGCGCCACCCCGACCCCCGTGATGCCTGCCGTGGACCTCGTGAACCAGTTGGCCGCCCAACTTGCCGCCGCCATGGCCGCCCTGAACGGCAGGACCGGGCATGGCGACGACGAAGCCGCCGCGCCAGCCATCACCGCCTAACCCCCTCCTTCCCCCCTTCTCCTTTCCCCCATTTTTCGGCCTCGCTTCGCTCGGCATCAACGCAGCAGCCCTCGGGGCCCCTGCTCACCCCCTCGTCCGGTCTATTGTCGCGGCGCGGAAGCGTCGGCTGACGCCGTCCAAATCCCTGCACACGCAAGTCCCGGGAGGGTCGCGTCGAAGAGTTGGACCTTGAACGACGATGGACGGTTCGCCTCCAGGCGGTCCACGCTCAAGCGCCAATCGCCTGCATGTGCCGAGCAGAAGGTCGCATCCAGGAACCCATCTTCCCATAGCTCAGCCGGGATTTCTTGGCGACCATCCGGCCCCTCAAGCCGAAGGCCTGTGGTGTTGGCGGTGGCTCGAACCCGCACAACGGGACCGGCAGAGAATGTTTCGCTCCAACTCAATCCTTGTGCCTGAATGCCTTGGTCGGTCACAAGGTAGTCCCCACTCTGGAATTGGGAGGGCCCATCAAGGCACCAGAACCGGCCCGTTGCCACGGATTCGATGGCGCCACGTTCGGGTCGGACAACGACGCTGCTGTTTACGGTTGGCCCGATTTTTTCATGGCCGACCATCACGAAGGAATCCGTTTCACTTCCCGCAAAACCGGGGCCGTGCGTGCCCTGTGCGTTGCCGATTGCGATGCCTGCCCATGTGGTTTGGTTGCCTTGGCGCCGCCCGATGAAAGGCCCGATGAACGGGCGGCTGCTGTCAGGCCACCACCCTTCTTTTGTCAGGGTGGCAAAGCAAGCGTAAGAGTCCTCTGTCCGGGGCCCTGCGTTTCCGTAATTGTCGGTTTGGTCTATGTCCAGCGAGAAGGAGCTGCCATCCACCGGCACCGGGCGAAGAACAAGGGCAGTTCCGGAACTGACTGGAATGAGGGTGAAAGTGGGAGAAAGGTCAAGGGTGGGCGTGGTGCTGGCAGGCGCTAGGCATCCGGCCATCAGAAGCATAAATGCGCCGGCCACAGCCACGCTTTCCACGGTGTCACATCGCTAGGTTAGGCGCACCATGAAGTCTTCGGCGAGGGCTTCATCCATGCTGGCGATGAAGGCAAGCCCCGCCTGTTCAAACGAGGCCCACAGCATCGCATCGCCTGCTTCATTCCCCGAGCGGCTCGCTTCAAATGCCATGGGAAGCGTGTTGTTCAGCAACTCCATGTAGTGAGCTCGCACAGACTGCCGAACAAGGAGTTGGTTTTCGGGGGTAAGGCTGGACACTTCCAACAAGCGGTCTTGATCGGTGCCATTCACGGCAGAGCCCCTTGCGGGCGTGGGCTGCGCGTCATCCAAGTAGACGTTGGTATCTTGGAGAGCGTTGGCGTTGTCCTGCCCGCTGCGGCGCTGCTCGTTGCCGCTGCAACTTGGGAGCGCTGCATCGCTACTCATGCCCCAGAAGTCCGCCTCGTCGTAGCCTTCGCTGGCCCCTTCGATGCAATCGAAGACGCCCACCACGCCAGCCCCGGCGTCACAACTGCGCAGCCGCCAGCCCGGCATGTAGGCTCGTGTGTCCAGAGGATCTCACCTTCGGCAACCTGCACGCCTCGCCCGGTGTCACCGACCGCCTCTCCGCCGACCTGTCGGGCCACTTCACCGCCGCCAACCTGGACGAGACTCCGGTGCCTGCAAACCTGCTAGGAGATCTCGCCACCGCCGCTGCCGTGGCGGGCGGCCTTGGGCTGGCGGGGTTTTTCGCGTGGCTGTTTTCCCGGGAACTGACTCCAGAACGTGCCCTTGCCAACCCCGACCGGCAAGCGACCTACGACGCCATCCGCGCGCATCCGGGCGCAACGTATCGCATCATCATGCAG
>JAIVGU010000186.1 GCA_020201445.1 Halobacteriales archaeon | reverse complement strand
TCATGTGAGGTGGCAGGGGGGTGTGCTGCTGGAGCCGAAGCAGTTGCCCATTGGGGGCAGAAGTCCCTTGCTCTTGAGGTTGCCCAAGAAGAAGGACGGCACCGTGTCCCCCAAGCGGATTTCCAGGGACGCGTCCCGGTCAGGGTCGAACAGGCTGCTGTCGCTTCCCGTCCTGTCGCCAGCAACCGGGTCCAAAACTCCTTTCCAGGCTTGGTATTTCCCCCCGTTCTGAAGATTTGTGTCAGGCGTGAACTGGCCTGCCGGGTCGTCCAGCAAGCTCATGGAGCGCTCAAGCGCCGTCTTGCCAGAAACTGGATTCACGTCGATGGTGTCCGGGTTGCCGTTGCAGCCCCAATCATCCTCGTCCATGAGCTGGACGGAGATCCTCACGTTCGAGTTCTGCACATCCAGACTGCCTGCGTTGCCCACGTTGTCCGGGATGTTGAACAGGAGAATCGAGCCGCTGAGCGCCCGCTGGACCTTCCATGTCGCAGCAACCAGGGAAGGCTTGCCATCCAGGTTCAGGGGGTCGGCCAGCTTGTTCACCAACTCACCGGGGAATAGGTGCGTGTTCTTCGGGTCCGGGATGTTCACGTAGTTGTTGGGGTCCAGGCTGATGGCGTAGCTGCCCAAGTTGAAAGGCAGGTCCACCGTCAGCGAGCTCACGTACAGTTCCAGCACGTCGGCGTCGCACTGGTCGAATCCTTCCGTCATGAAGAACTGTGCCCCGGTGCCCCCTGTCCCAGCGGCGGAGGCGCATCCAAGACCACTATTCCCCTCCCCTTGGGCCGCAGCATCACGAGCACCGCCTACTCCTACGGCCGCTTCGAGGCCAATGGAGGGCACCTAACGGGCTCCGGCGGCGCAGCCGTCATCCTTGCCGGAGGCCGCAGCATGGACCTCGACGTGGCGGGCTGGGTGCGACTGCCGGAGCCCCAGGCCCACGACTGTTCCCCCTGCCTCGACCTCGCCAACCATACCCTGTGGGCCAAGGGCAACGTCGAGCTGCGGGGGCTCCAGCGGGCGTCATCGGATTCCATGACAGCCCGCTTCGGCGGCACCCTCAGCGCCGTCTACCTGGACGAAGCCGCCGTGCCAAAGTCGACCCTTCGGGAATTGGGCTGGGCAATCACCGGAGTGGCCGCGGCCGCCACCATCGCGACCGTCATCGTCTACAAGATCGTCACGGCCGGCCTGTTCACGCGCTTGTTCGAGGACCGGGCGCTGCGCAACCCACGCCGCAAACGCATCCTGGACTACGTTCAGCGCCACCCCGGCACGACCCTGCGCGAACTCAGCCGCGCCACCAGCATCCCCCGCAGCACACTGCGCACCCACGCCACCATCCTGGTTCGGGGACGGCTCCTGGTTGAGGTTGAGCAGTTGGGCAGCCACCACTTCTTCTCTGCCAAGACCAGCGGCCGGAACTGGCAGGCGACCGTTCTCCTGCGTGACCCGCCCCTGCAATGCCTCCTGGACTGGCTGCGCCACCACCCCAGCGTGCAGCAGAAGGCCGCTCTCGACCATGCCCAGGCGACATGGGGTTGGCAGCGCACCACGACGCAGTACCGCCTGGGCAAGCTCGTCAAAGGTGGCTTGCTCGATACTCGCAAGCAGGGCAAGAGCCGGACCTACACGGTCCGGCCGGCCCGCACGTAGGCCTGGTCTGGTTCACAGGAAGAACGTGAACGTCAGGTACGCGATGAGCACCATGAGGAAGGCGTGCCGCAGCCCCAGCACCGCCCGCCCCGTCCCCATC
>JAIVGU010000291.1 GCA_020201445.1 Halobacteriales archaeon | reverse complement strand
GAGGTCGAGCAGATCTCCGGCCGCCTGGTCCGCCTCGGGAAGAGTCTGCGGGTCGCCATGCCGCACAGCGACTCTCTCTATGGCCGCCTCAAGGACCTGGAGGCCAGCTACCTGGGCCCCCAGGTCGCGCATCGGATGACGGAGGACGAGTTGGCGTGGGAGCGCGAGCCGTTCTGATTCTTCGGAATGCCCGGCCCGCCGACCAAACCACGGATTCCACGGATGACACGGATTTGTGCCTCATCCGCGGAATCCGCGTCATCCGCGGTTTCGTGGGGAGTTGCGCCGACCAAACCGCGGATTTCGCGGATGACGCGGATTCACCCTGCTCCGTGGAATCCGTGCAATCCGTGGTTTCGTGGGGCGGGGGGGCCGCTCGAAGAGCCTAAGCCGGGAAGCCCCGTCGCCCGCGCGTGCCCAACCTGTACTGGCCGGACCGCCCCTTCCGCTCGCAGCGCAAGCGGCGGGCCCGGCGCCGCGCCCGCTGGGCCGCCGCCGAGAAGGCCGCCCAGCACACCCTCCTGGTGAGCCACGGCAACTGCCTGGACGGCGTGGGCTCCGCCATCGTGGTGCAGCGGACGCTGGGCCCCGGCGTGGGGGTCGCCTACGTGCAGCCCGGCGACATGGCGGAGGTGCTGGCCTGGCTCGCGCCCGTCCCGGCGGAGGGCCGCCGCCTGCTCGTCGCGGACCTGTCGCTCCAGAAGGAGCAGTACCCGGCCATCGTCGCCTCCTGCCGCGCCCTGCGGGAGAGCGGCTGGAGCATCGAGTGGCGGGACCACCACAACAAACAGTGGGAGGGCCTCGACCTGGCGCTGCTGCGGCGTCACCTCGACGTCCTGGAGGTCAACGACGATGCCACCGAGTCCGGCGCCAGCCTGATGCAGGAGGCGCTCGCCCCCAGCGACGGGTTCCTCGCCCGCCTCGCCGCCACCATCCGCGACCGCGACCTGTGGTGGAACCGCACCCCCGACTCCGAGACGCTGGAGTTCGCGCTCACCCAGATGGGGACCAAGGGGTTCGTGCAGGCCTACCTCGCCGCGCGCCCCGACGGCCCGACCGTGCTGCCCGCCGTCGCCGCGGCCGCCAAGAAGGAGCGGGAGGAGCAGAAGACCATCCTCGACCGCCTGCTGCGGGAGGCGCGCTACTTCGGCCACGGCCCCACCCGCGTCGGGGTCATCTACGGCTGGCTGCCCAAGAACACCGGCCTGCACGAGCTGCTGGCCGACTACTCTTGCCACCTCGCCGTCAACGTGCGGCCCAACGGCAAGGCCAGCCTCCGCAGCCGCAAGGACGCGCCCGTCTGCCACCGCGTCGCGCAGCAGTTCAGGGGCGGCGGCCACCCCAACGCGTCCGGGGCCGACCTCGGCCTGCGCGGCCTCCCCTACTACTGGTACGTTCTGCGGCGAGGGAAGGTCAAGGTGGTCGAGCGCCTCGCCGAGGCCGCGGTCGAGGAGCTGGCGCGGGGTCCATGATGGCGAAGGCGGCCAAGGCCGGCGGGAGCGGCGTCACCGTCCACGCGGACCACGCCACCGTCTCCGACCCGGCCCAGGCCACCCGCCTCTACCAGAAGGGGTTCGTCGGCGAGCCGCAGCCCGGCAACACCCTCCGCCTGAGCCTCGTCGAGGCGGCGTGGCTCTGCACCCAGGACCGCCTTGAGGTCCCGGGCGGGGCCGCGGCGCTGCTGGCCAAGGGCGCCGCCCAGGGCAGCCGCACCGAGGTCGCGTTCCTCGCCTACAGCGACCTGCGCAGCCGCGGCCTCGTCGTCCGCCACCACGGCGACGGCTTCCGCGTCTGGCCCCGCGGCGACGGGCCTCCCAAAGGCCATGAGTACGACGTGACGGTCGCTACAGAGGGCGACAGCGTGGACGGTGCGTCGCTGCTGGCCGCCGCGCGCAGCAAGGGCCTCCTGGCGGTCGTGGACGAGGACGGCGCCGTCACGCACTACAAGGTCGAGGCGGAGGCGCCGCGCGGCGACGTCCCGCCCGGCCCGCTGCCCAAGGCGAAGGGGCTCCTGCTCGCCGACCGCGTCCTGGTGGAGGACGCCGACGCAGCCAAGGAGTACGCGCAGCGGGAGTTCCTGGGCACGCCGTCGCCCGCCGGCCTCGTCCTCTCCCTTGCCGAGGCGAAGGCGCTCCAGGAACGCGGCGCACTGGCGGTGGCTGGCCTTGAGAAACGGAAGGCGCACGGGCTCGACGTCTACACCGCGCTGCGGCAGGCCGGCGTCGTGGTGAAGTCAGGCTTCCGCTTTGGCACCCACTTCCGCGCCTACGCGGGCGACCCGGAGGAGGGCCACGCGCTCTGGCTCGTCCACTGCCTTGCGGAGAGGGGGACGCTTCACTGGAGCGAGCTGTCGCGCGCCATCCGCCTCGCCCACGGCGTCCGCAAGCGGTTCCTGGTCGCGGTGGGAAGCCCGCCGACGTTCGTCGCGCTGTCCTGGTTCAAGCCGTAGCCGACTGAACCACGGATTGCATGGAGGAACGTTTTTTCTGCGTGGCTCACGGTGAACCGCGGATTTCGCGGAGCACGCGGATTTGGGGCGTTCTGGCTGGAACCTCTTGCCGGGAGTGAATCCGCGTCATCCGCGGTTCGCCCGCTTGGCCAACGTACCACACGGCTCCGTGGAATCCGTGGTTTGGGAGTGCTACTCGTCGCGTGTGGCGATGGTGAGGCTCGGCCGCGCCACGGAGGCCCCGGCGGCGGAAGCCAACTGCTGCACCTGCTCGTGGGCCTCCCGGCTGCGGCGGACGCCGTAGAGGGCGTACACGATGAGGCCGATGCCGCCCCAGACCACCGAGGCCAGGATGGTGAACCGGTCGAGGCTGTAGACCAGGAACGCCGTCCCCGCCATGCCGAGGAGGCTCAGGATGGGCAGGTAGGGCCGGCCGTTGCGGTTGATGGCGGACCACAGCGGCATGCGGAACGGCCGCTCGATGTCGGGGCGGCGCAGGCGGAAGACCCAGGTGGCCAGGATGACCATGAAGAACGCGAACAGGGTGCCGATGTTGACGATGTCCACCGCCGCGCCGAGGGTCAGCAGGCCGGCGAAGGCCATGGTGAAGGCGCCGTAGAACAGCGTGGTGCTGGCGGGGGCGCCGCGGGCCGAGACGCGGCTCATCCACGGCGGCAGCAGGCCGTCGCGGCTCATGTTGAAGAAGACGCGCACGCCGCCCAGGATGAGCACGAGCAGCACCGACGTCGTGCCGATGAGGGCGCCGATGCGCACCAGCACGGCGGCCCAGCCGATGCCGTTCTGCTCGAAGACGTAGCCGAAGGGCTCGCCGGCGGCGTCGGTGGCGGCCTTGGTGTCGCCCACAAACGTGGTCCAGTGCGCCGCTCCCACGAGGGCGAGGGCGGCCAGGACGTAGAGCAGCGTCGTGATGCCGAGCGAGCCGAGGATGCCCTTGGGCAGGTCCTTCTTCGGGTCCTTGGTCTCCTCCGCGGTGGTGGAGACCGAGTCGAAGCCGATGTAGGCGAAGAACATGATGGCCGCCGAGGCGAAGACCGCGCTGACCGCGGTGCCGAACTCGCGCACGTCGTACGGCTTGCCCGAGGCGGGCGTGTAGTGCGGCAGCGGGTCGGCGAGGTTGCCCGCCTTGAACAGGTAGAAGCCGACGCCGATGGCCAGCAGCAGGATGGCGACCTTGATGGCCACCAGCACCGCCGTGAAGCGGGC
>JAIVGU010000105.1 GCA_020201445.1 Halobacteriales archaeon | reverse complement strand
CGCCCACGGTGGTCTGGGACACCGTCGCCATCGACATCCCCCGCCTGCTCAGCGGAGTGCTCGGCGTCCTCAAGTCCAGAGGGTGGTAAATGTGGAACCAAGCCCCGGGGGGCAGACGGGTCGCCCGCGGACGCACTGGATCGACATCTCCCCCCGCATCTCCCCCCGCATCAGCGTGTGGCCGGGCGACGTTCCCTACCGCAGCAACAAAACGGCCCAACTCGCGAAGGGCCAAGGCATCGACCTGGGCGACATGCACACGACGTACCACGTCGGCGCCCACACCGACGCTCCGATGCACTACAAGCTCGGCGGAGCCGACGCAGCGAGCCTCCCCCTCGACGCCTACCACGGCCCCTGCCAAGTGGTGGAGGTGCGCGCCCGCCGCGGCCACCGCTTCGGCCTCGGCGACCTCGTCGAGGTGCCGACGGCGCCGCGCATCCTGTTCAAGACCGGCACCTTCCCGGACCCCTACGCCTGGAACAACGACTTCGCGGCGCCGGAGCCTGACCTCATCGACGCCTTGGGCCGCAAGGGCGCGGTACTCGTCGGCTTCGACACCCCCAGCACCGACCTCTTCGACTCCAAGGGCCTGCCGTCGCACCAGATGCTCTTCTGGCACGGCATGATGAACCTGGAGGGGCTCGTCCTGGCGCACGTCAAGCCCGGCCACTACACCCTCCTGGCGCTCCCCTTGCCGCTGGAGGACGCCGACGCGAGCCCGGTGCGCGCGGCCCTCCTGCCGGCGTGACTCAGAGCTTGTCCAGCAGGTGTCCCATCTTGTCCTTCTTGGTCTCCAGGTAGCCCCGGTTGACCTCGTTGGGGGGGACCTCGAGCGGGACGCGCTCGATGCAGTTGAAGCCCAGCTTCTGCATCGCCGCCACCTTGTCGGGGTTGTTGGTGAGGAGCCGGATGCAGTGGACGCCTAGGTCCTGCAGCATGTCCTTGGCGGCGTCGTAGGTGCGCGCGTCGACCGGGTGGCCGAGGTGCAGGTTCGCCTCCACGGTGTCGAGGCCCTGCTCCTGCAGCTCGTAGGCGAGGATCTTGTTGGTGAGGCCGATGTCGCGCCCCTCCTGCCGCAGGTAGAGGATGACGCCGCGCCCCTCCGCCTCGATGCGGCGCAGGGACTCGTGCAGCTGGGCGCCGCAGTCGCAGCGCTTGGAGCGGAAGATGTCGCCCGTCATGCACTCGCTGTGGATGCGCACCAGGACGGGGTCGGGGCACTGCTGCTCCGCCACGCTCCCCTTCACGATGGCGGCGTGCTCCTTCCCGGTCGGGACGTCGCGGTAGACGTGGATGGCGAAGTCGCCGAAGCTGGTCGGCAGGCGCGCTGCGGCGGCGTGCACGGCGGTGCGGCGCGGCGGGGGCGGTCGCATGGTGCGCAACCCACCGCCTGCGTGGTGAAAGCGGTTGGGGTCGTGGCCGCACGAATAGGCTTTGTGCGGGGCGGGCTTGGGCGCGGCGTGAAGGGCTGGCTGCGCGAGAGGGCGCCGGGGCTGCACCGTTTCCTGACGCGCAGCGACACCCCCTATCCAGCGGTGCGCGAGGTGCTGGCGGGCGCCGCGGTCATCCTGGTCCTGCTGGGGGCGCTCTACGGCGCCACGGCGCAGCCCATCGCCGGCGGCTACCCCGTCGTGGTGGTGACCTCGGGCAGCATGATGCACTGCGCCAACGCGGCCAACGACGGCACCGGCCCGTCGCTGGGGAAGGACTGCTCGGCCCTCAGCTACGGCCGCATCGGCACCATCGACCCCGGCGACCTGGTGTTCGTGCGCCGCGTCGGCGACCGCTCCGACGTGGCGACCCTGGCGCAGGGCGGCGGCGGGACCTACGGCAAGGCCGGCGACGTGGTGGTGTACCGCCCCAGCGGCCGCGCCGACGTCACCCCCATCATCCACCGCGCCCTCTTCTGGGTGCAGGTCAACGACAGCGACCGCACCTTCTCGGTCCCCGACCTCGGCATCTTCCACCAGCCCTCCCTCGACCAGGCCGCGGTGACGGCGCTCACCCACTGCACCCTGGCGGGCAACGGCGTGCACGGCCGCTGGGCGGGCGCCGACTCCGGCTTCATCACCAAGGGCGACAACAACCAGGTGGCGGACCAGTGCCCCGGCGGCATCACGCCCACCCCGGCGCGCATCGACTGGGTGCTGGGCAAGGCGCGCGGCGAGCTGCCCTGGGTCGGCCTCATCAAGCTCTTCGTCGACGACTGGCGGGGCGCCACGCGCAACTTCAGCAACGCGGGCGGCGACGCCAAGGTGATGCTCGTGGTGAGCCTGGGCGTCCTCGTCGCGCTGCCCTACGCCACCACGGCGCTGCGGCGGGCGATGCGGCGCCGCGACGGGCCTGGCCAGGAAGGGGCGGGCAGCACCGCCGACGAGGCGGCGCGCACCGAGGGCGAGCCCCCGCGCGGTCCGGGCCCCTGAGCCGGCACTCCTCCCCGCTCAACCACGACTTGCCCGACGTTCACGAAAGTCCAGCCCTTCGCGCAATCCGTGGAATCCGTGGTTCGCCGGGGACGCTGGCAAGCCTTTCAGCCCCCGCCCCGTCGGGGGGGCGATGGCACGCGACGGCTGGCTCAAGGCCAAGGCCCCCCGGCTGCACCGGTTCTGGACCCGCCAGGACAAGCCCCTCCCGCTGCTGCGCGAGGCCCTCGTCGGCGTCCTGCTCATCGCCCTCCTGCTGACCACGCTGTTCGCCGCCACCGCGCAGCCGTTCCCGCGCGGCTCCCCCGTCGTCGTGGTCACCTCCGGCAGCATGATGCACTGCACCAACGGCCACCCGCCGCTCGGCCGCGACTGCACCCCCATCTCCTACGGCCGCATCGGCACCATCGACCCCGGCGACCTCATCTTCGTCCGCCGCGTCAGCGCCGCCGGCGACGTCGCCACGAAGGCGCAGGACCGGGCCCGCCACTACGGCGACGCGGGCGACGTCGTGGTCTACCACCGCGGCGGCAGCACCACCGCCACCCCCATCATCCACCGCGCCCTGTTCTACCTCACCGTCAACCCCGACGGCACCTACACGGTCGCGGAGCTGGGGCTCGACCACGTCCCCAGCCTCGACCAGCCCGCCGTCGTCCGCCTCGCCGGCTGCACGCTCGCCGCGCAGGGCAGCCACGCCTGGGGCGCGGCCGACTCCGGCTTCATCACCCGCGGCGACAACAACCCTGCCGCCGACCAGTGCCCCGGCATCAGCCTCTCCGGCCCGGCGCGCACCGAGTGGCTGCTCGGCAAGGCGCGCGGCGAGCTGCCCTGGGTCGGCCTCGTCAAGCTCTTCGTCGACGACCTGCGCGGCCCCAGCAGCAACTTCGGCGCCGCCGGCACGGACTCCAAGGTGATGCTGCTCGTCGGCGTCGGCGTCCTCGTTGCGCTGCCCTACGGGGTGCGGGCCGTCCGCCGGCGCCGGGGGCCCAGGGACCCAGCCCCGCCCCAACCGTAAGAACCGATTCTTTGTTCCATCATTGTCCCAGAGCGGTTTTGCCCCCTTCCCGACAGTCGGTGGATGGATGCGCTCGACCCTCCTGGCCTGCCCATGCTGCGCGGACCAGCGGCTCTATCCCGAGGCCCCGGGGCGGTGGAGCCTCGCTGGGAGGCGCTGCCTTGCATTGTGCCTCCCCTGCGGCGGCCGCTGCACCGGACGCTACCGGGCCGGCCACCCTGCGCCAATCCTGCAGATGCTTGCCGTGAAGTGAGCGCTGCTG
>JAIVGU010000290.1 GCA_020201445.1 Halobacteriales archaeon | reverse complement strand
ATTGCGCCCCGGACCAGGTCGCGGCAGTAGAACTGGTCCCTGCGCCGGCCGCTGCCGAAGGTGTGGTAGTCCGGGTCCGCCGCTCCAGTCGCCGCCTGGCGGATGGTCGTGTAGGCCGGGGCCAGGACGATGACGTGGAACTCCTGCGCCAGCGCCTGGCGGATGCCGTTGATGCGCGTGGCCCCCCCGGTGAAGGGGGGGTCGATGTTGAAGGGGCAGACCAGGAAGACGACGGGCCGCATCAGGCACCTCCAGCGCGGTCGTTGCCCGTCATGTCAGGAGCGGGGGAGGGGCGGCTGCGGTCCCAGGCATTCCTGCAACGCCTTGGCGGAGTGGGTGACGTGCTGCGGCGACGAGGCCCCGAAGACGGCGGAGCGGATGCCGGGGAGGCCCTTCAGGTAGGCAAACGCCTCCGCGGGCTTGACGTATCCGGCGGCGAAGATGCTCATCGCCACCACGTCCGCCTCGTCGCGGCGAAGCGCCGCCTCGTTCTCCGCGCGGCCGGGGCTCATCTGGAAGCCCACGGGGTTGAACGAGGTGAGGACGACGGGCCGGCGCAGGCCGTGGCCGCGGAGGCGGTCCATCAGGAGCGGGAAGTTGAACGTCGCGAAGCCGGCGCGCGCGTCGTGGTGCCGCTCGACGTGGTCCTGGAACGCCTTCAGGACGGGGATGGCGTTCCAGCCCACCAGCAAATCGGTGATGGAGTTGTGCAGGAACACGGCGTCGACGTTGGCGCCGCGGAAGGCGGCAAGCTCCATGTCCACGAGGGGGCCGATGAAGTGCTTGGGGTTGCGCGTCGCCGCGGCGCGGGCGGAGCGCAGCATCATCCGCAGGGAGCCCTTGGCGCGCGCCTGCCGGATGGACTCCAGCGCCAGGCCCGGGATGCCGATCTGGTTGGCGCGGACGACGTAGCCCTGCGCGTAGGGGACGATGGGGTAGTAGGCGAGCCGCCCCCGCAGCGTCGGGTCGCCCTCGACGAGCTGGACGGTCTCCTTGAGCTTGGCGTGGGTGGAGACCATCAGCCCCTCGACGCCCGCGTCTACGGCCACGCGCAGGAGGTCGAGGATGCGGCCTTGGTCGTCGAAGCGGCCCTGGCGCTCGCGGGCGCGCTCCTGCGAGAGGTGGTCGACGCCGATGAACTGGTTGTGCCCGAGGATGAGCGGCACCGGGTCGCGCTTCACGCGGCCCTCCGCGCCAGGGGCCGGCTGGCCTGCAAGCGGTCGATGAGCGCCTGCGTCCGGTAGGCGTCGGCCACGGGGATGGGCGGGTCCTGGCCGGCCCGCACCGCGGCGACGAACGCCTGCGTCTCGAGGCCGTACTCGGGGGCGCCCAGGTCGAGGGGCACGGTGGCGGCCAGCGCTTGCTTGTGGTGGAGGGCAGGACGGGGGCCCTCGATGCGGACGAGGTCGTCGGTGACGGTCAGCGTGCCCTGCGTGCCCGTGACCGCGAGGCTGGTGTCGAGCACGCGGTGCCCGAGGCGGCTCCAGCTCACCTCGAACGTGCCGGCGAGGCCCGTGCCGAACTGCAGGCTGCCCTGGAACTCGTCGTCGACCGCGGCGGAGTGGATGGCGGTGCCCTGCCCGTCGGCGGCGGTCGGCTCGCCGAAGAACCAGCGCAGCAGGTCCACCAGGTGGCAGCCGATGACGGCCAGCGCGCCTCCGCCGGCGGCGCGGTCGTAGCGCCACCCTGTGCCGCCCTGGAAGACCTGCGCGACCAGGGCGGTGCCGTGGAACGAGCGCACCTCCCCGATGGCGCCCGCGGCGAGCAGGCGGTGGGCGTGGGCGAAGGTGGGGGCGAAGCGCTTGCAGTAGCCCACCATCGCGGGCCGGTTCGCGGCGAGCCGCGCCACCGCCTCGCAGGCGGCGAGGGTGGGGCCGAGCGGCTTCTCGACGAAGACCGCGCAGCCGGCTGCCAGCGCCTGCGCGGCCAGGGCGGGGTGCGACCCCGTCGGCGTGGTGATGTAGACCAGGTCGGGCCGGTCGCGGCGCAGCGCCTGCGCGAGGCTCTTGCGGAACGGGACGCCCACGCCCTTGGGCCCGAAGGCGCGCAGCAGCGGCTGCGGCTCGACGATGGAGGCCAGCGCGACGCCGGGCGTGGCGCCCAGGATGGAGGAGTGGAGCATGCCCATCTTGCCGAAGCCGACCACGCTGGCGCGCAGCGGGTCGCTCATGCCGCGGCCTCCGCGTAGAGCGCAACGGTCTGGGCCGCGACCTCGGCCCAGGTCGGGGTGGCCCCGGGGCGAACGGTGGAGGCCCCCCGCCGCGCCGCCGCCTGCACCGCGGCCGCGAAGCCCGCCGTGTCGGTCGGCTCCACCAGGAACTCGGGGAGGAGGATGGCGGTCAGGCCGCCGAGCCGGCTGGCGACGATGGGGACGCCGAAGGTGGCGGCGGTCAGCGCCTGCGCGCTCTGGCCCTCGAAGTTCTTGTAGGGAAGCAGCGACACGTCGGCCGCCTTGAAGTACGCCTCCACCTCCTCGTCCGGGATGTAGCGCAGGTCGGTGCGGACCCGGCCGGCCGTCCCGGTCTCGCGGAGGATGGCGGCATACTTCTCCCAGGGCTCCCAGCAGTGGCCGGCCACGAGGAGCAGGTGGTTGGCGGGCAGGAGGGCCAGCGTGCGGATGGCGACGTCGAGGCCCTTGTAGTCGCGGATGGTCCCGAAGCAGAGGAGGACCGTGGCGTCGGGGGGCAGGTCGAGGAGCCGCCGGGCCTGCGCGCGGTCGAGGCGGTGGCGGTCGAAGTCGTCGTAGCGGCCCTGCGGGACCACGCGCAGCGCCGCGCGCCCGAGGCCGTACTCCGCCATCGCCCCCTCGACCAGGGAGTCGGCGTGCACCACCACAAGGTCCGCTGCGTGCAGCAGCCGCCGCGTCAGCCGCGACAGCAGGCGGTGGGACAGCTCGTGCGGCCGCACGTTGTGCAGGGTGACCAGGACCGGGATGCCGCGCCGGCGGGCGGCGCGGGCCAGCGCCAGCATCCCCGGGGCGAGCAGGCCGGTCCAGCTCTGCAGATGCAGCACGTCCGCGCCGGCCAAGGCCCGCGCCGCGCGCCGCCAGGAGAGCGGGTTGCCCCACGACAGCAGCCGGTCCACCTGGATGGCGGGGTCGAGCGCCAGGGGGGCTTGGCTGACCTCCTCGCCGCCCTTGTAGAGAAGCTTCGGGAACAGGTTGTAGTAGGTGAGCAGGCGCACTGTGGTGCCCGGCGTGCGGGCGAGGGCGTTGGCCAACGAGTGCGTGTAGTGCACCATGGAGGCCCGGTGCGGGTGGGTGGGCCCGACCATCGCGATGCGCACACGCGGACCACCCGTGGCCGGTTTTTCCAGTTTCGCTTGCGGTCTCTTCCTGGTGTGTGGGCCAGTAAGCCTAATCCGTCCCACATCGTCGTGCGGGATGTCTCGTGTGGCGCTCCCGGCCCTCCGTGCTCTTGGCAGTCGTTTGCGCGGCCCTGCTGCTGCCGGCGGTGGGCGTGAGGGCCGCCCAAGCCTACGCCGTGGTCCTGGAGTCTGGCTTGGGCACGGCGCCGGCGAACCAGGCCGTCGGGGTGGCGGTCGCGGGGGCGGTGGCGGACCTCGGCCCCAGCGTCATCCAGAACGGCGGCTTCGGGCAGGGCATGCCCCCGTGGCAGCGCTCGAACCCCCTGGGCCTGCGCGGCGTTGCGAGCGTGGACGGGGCCACCGCCCTGCTGCGCGCGGACCAGCCCGCGGCGGCGGGGACGATTTCGCTGTTCGAGCAACTGCAATTC
>JAIVGU010000289.1 GCA_020201445.1 Halobacteriales archaeon | reverse complement strand
CCGAGGCCCGCCTGCAGGACGTTGCCGAGGATGACCTCCTGCACCTGCTCGGGCCGCAGGCCGGAGCGGCGGACCGCCTCCCGCACCGCGATGGCGCCCAGCTCCGTCGCCTTGAGGCTGCAGAGGGCGCCCTGGAACTTCCCGATGGGGGTGCGGCACCCGGCGACGACCACTGCGGACTCCACGGCGATTCCCACGCTCCTCTCCTTGAAGAAACTTCAGGCTTTGGGCCAGGGCAGGGTGGTCCAGCGCGAGCGCGCGCTATCCCTTGAAGACCAGGTGGGTGCGCCCGACGGTCACGACGTCGCCGGAGGCGAGCGGCACCGACTCCCCCGCCGCCAGCCGCTCCCAGTTGAGCCAGGTGCCGTTGCGGTTGCCGGGCAGGTCGGCCAGGACGAAGCCCTCCGCGGCGCGCTCGATGACGGAGTTGGCGGCGGAGGCGTAGGGGTCGTGGTCGAGCCGGATCTCGCACGGCTGCGCGCGCCCGAGCCGCCAGCGCGTCCCCACCCTCCCCGCGAGGCTGAAGCCCGCGCCGTCCTCGCGGCCGTAGGCGACTGCCAGGCGGGGCGGGGGCGGCAGCGGCGGGTCCTCCGGCAGCGGCCCCGGCATCGTGCCGTCCGTCACCGCCTCGCGCGAGATGGGCCGGATGCGGGCCAGCCGCCGCAGGCCGTCGATGACCCCGAACAGGCGGGCGTGGTGCAGCAGGAACTGGTCGCCGTGGCCGCCGGCGGGACCCAGCCGCACCACGAGGCCCAGCTCCTCCAACTGCTCCAGATGGTGCGTGACGGTCTGGCGCGAGAGCGGCCGGCCGCTGCCCTGCGCCGGGATGCGGATGTCGTGCAGCTCACGCGGGACGCGCAGCGAGTGCAGCAGCGCCAGGCGGGGCGCCGAGGCGAGCGCGTCGAGCTGGGCGGCCAGGCTGGTCAGGGAGGCCTCGTCGGTGTCGTGCTCCGGCGCCATCGCGGCAGATTCGGCCCCGCCGCATTTGATGCTTCTGGAGTGGCGACACCGTGATTTTTTGGAATCGCAGAGCCCAGCGGCCCACTCCCAAACCACGGATTCCACGGACAGGACCGAATCCGTGTCATCCGTGGAATCCGTGGTTTGGTGGGGTCGGCACCGGACTAGCGAAGGCCGATGGACTTGGCGATGACCATTCTCTGCACTTCCGACGAGCCCTCGCCGATCTCGCACAGCTTGACGTCGCGGAACATGCGCTCGACGGGGTAGTCGCGGGTGTAGCCGTTGCCGCCGTGGACCTGGATGGCCTGGGTGGTGACCCACATGCCGACCTCGCTGGCGTAGAGCTTGGCCATGCTGGCCTCCTTCGTGAACGGCTTGCCCTGGTCCTTGAGGCTCGCGGCGCGCGCGAGCAGCAGGCGGGCGGCGTCAATCTGCGTGGCCATGTCGGCGAGCTTCCACTGGATGGCCTGGTTGCTCGCGATGGGCCTGCCGAACTGCTTGCGCTCCTGGGCGTAGGCGAGGCTGGCGTCGAAGGCGCCTTGGGCAAGGCCCAAGGCTAGGCTACCGATGGCGATGCGGCCGGCGTCCAGCGTCCGCATGGTGCCGATGAACCCCTCGCCGACCCTGCCCACCACGGCGTCGTCGGGCACCCAGAGGTCCTCGAAGTAGAGCTGGCTCGTGATGCTGCCGCGCATCCCCAGCTTGTCCTCCTTCTTCCCCAGGCGGAGGCCCTTGGCGCCGCGCTCGGCCACGAAGGCGGTGATGCCGCGCGGCCCCGCCGCGGGGTCGGTCTTGGCCATGATGGTGAAGACGCCGGCGACGTGGCCGTTGGTGATGAACTGCTTCTGGCCGTTGAGGGTCCAGCCGTCGCCGTCGCGCACCGCCTGGGTCTGCAGGCCCGCGGCGTCGCTGCCGGCGCCGGGCTCGGTGAGGCACCAGGCGCCGACCGTCTCGCCCTGCGCCATCGGCCGCACGTAGCGCTCGCGCTGCGCCGCGTCGCCGTGGCCGTAGATGTGGCTGATGCCGAGGCCGTTGTGCGCCGCCAGGCTGAGCGCCAGGCTGCCCGAGACGCGGGCAATCTCCTCGATGGCGATGTTGTAGCTCACGGTGTCGAGGCCGCTGCCGCCGTGCTCCGCCTTGACGGTCATTCCCATGAGCCCCAGCGCCGCCATGCGGGGAACCAGGGTGTCGGGCCACCAGTCCTCCAGGTCCATCCGCGCCGCGATGGGCTTGACCTCCGTCTCGGCGAACTCCCGCATCGTGGAGCGGATGAGCTCCTGCTCGGGGGTGGGCGTGAAGTCCATGGCTGGCGCCGCCACCACCCGAGGGAATCCTTCAGGCTTTCGTCCCCGGCGAAACGGGTTCGCTGCGCTCTGCGCTCGCTCGGGGCCTTCGGCGCGACCGCCTCTGCCGGTTGCACCCGCGTAGCTGTTCGCTGTGGGTTTGGCCACAGAAAGAAAAGGGAGAAGGAAGGAAAAGGGGAGAGTGCGCCTGGCTTGAGGCGAACCTTACGCGCGCTTCAGGCGCGTCTTGACCGCCTGGTCCTGCTTCTTCCACAGCAGCTTGTCCTTAGCGCGGACGCCGCTCTGGCGGACGGACGGGCGGGTGTGCTCCGAGCCCTTGCCCTTGTGGCGCAGGCCGCGGTGCTTCTGGCCCGCCGAGGTCTTGCCGCGCAGCACACGGTTGGTGGCGGGGCGGGTGGCGATCCAGGCGAGGTCCTTGTCGCTGCGGATGGACGGGTGGAAGGGGTCCACGAGGATGACCTCGTAGTAGTGGTTCTTGCCGTCCTCGCCCACCCAGTAGGAGTTGAGGACCTCGAGGTTCGGGAAGTGCTTGGCCGTGCGGACCTCGGCGATGGCCTGGATGTTCTGGCGCATCGTGATCTTGTTCACACCCATCTTGGAGGGGACGCGGCCCTGGACGGGGCGGACCTTGTTGAGGCCGCCGCGGCGGACGCGGGCGCGCACGACGATGATGCCCTGCTTGGCCTTGTAGCCCAGGCTGCGGGCGCGGTCGAGGCGCAGCGGCTTCTCGACGCGCTCGAAGGACTCGCCGTCGCGCCAGGCGACGAGGCGCTGCCACTGGGCGCTGCCGAAGGTCTTCTCGTGGGCTTTCCACGTCTCTCCGATGTGGTGGTACGCGTTGGTCATGGTTGCACCGAGGTGCGTGCGTCACGTGGACGCGGTCGCGGTTGGCCGGTTCACCCGCCGACGTGTGCGGTCCATGCAGGACCCGTCGCGCTCTTGGAGCAGGGGCACATTCCAGCGCACGGGCATCGCCTGTGCAGGCTTCGCGACAACCACCCCCTATATAATCGCGAAGGCGCACGCGCTTGCCTCGATTCGTTGGGCCATCGGTCGCTCCTGGGCCGCCCCGGGACCTCGCCTGCTCCGGCGGCTTGTGCGGTGTGCAGGAACGTCTGCGCGAAGGCCGTGGGCGATGGAACGAGCGTGGGGCCTGGGATTTAGGAGCAACAGGAATTCCGCGCTCTCCGCGACTTCCGCGGTTCCGCCGAGCCCAGCCGCGCAATGACCGCGGAGGCCGCGGAACTCGCGGAAACTGAATCCAAGGAAATCCCAAGCCGCCCCCTGCCTCGACCGCTCCACGACACGGCGGGGCCTACACTGAGTTGCCAGGGGCCGACGCGGCAGGCGCGGCACCCTGGGATGCGGCCGGGACGCGGATGGCCAGCGACAGCAGGGTGGCTGCGAACGCCATGGCCGACGCAGCGTAGAACGCCCAGGTGTACGAGCCGGCCGCGTCGTGCAGGAG
>JAIVGU010000288.1 GCA_020201445.1 Halobacteriales archaeon | reverse complement strand
GTGGAGGGGAAGTGCGTGGCGAGGAAGTAATCCCTACGTCTTCTGCTGAAGGTGGCAGAGGAACAACTCGCCCGCGTAGTCCTTGCTGGCAACATGCATCCGTCGCCCCGCCGCGAGCCCGACGAGAGCCAGCACAAACAGATGCCACAACGGTGCTGGGTGCCTGAAAGCCAAGAACAGCCCTAGCGCGATGGCGCTGCCTGCCACGCCGCGCGCGAGACCATAGTTGCCCAAGAACCGCTCCAGGCGGTTCGGGGTCTTCCGGACGTCGACCGCCCAGCGCTTCGTCGTCTCCTTCCACTTCGCCTTCCGGCTTTCCTCGTCCTGCACGGCATCGACGTTGGCCTCGGCGACCAGTTGGGCTTCCGTCTCCTTGTCGAGAAGGAGCCCCTCGCGCCGCAAGACCCAGAGAGTCGGCTGTCCACCCCAGAGCCTCCAGTAGAGGTTCTCCAGCCAGTAGGCCGGGGACTGGATGAGGAACCCGGCGACGTAGGACGCCGCCAGGCCGACCGCCATGCCGCCTACGGAGAGGTTGACGATGGTCTCCTTGTCCGCGAACCATCCCTCTGACCATGCAACGCCGGTCACGAGGAGAAAGCCGGGCAGCAGGATGGCCATGATTTCGTAGAAGTTGAGGCTGTCTTGGAGGCCACCCATCATGCCTGCACCGGAATGCGCCTACAAAAGAGGCGCGAATCCTTTCATCAGCGGTGCACCGTCATCAGTTCGCGCACGCCGTCGAGAATCAACTGCGTGTGCTTGATGTCCTCGGCGTTGTACTCGCAGAGGTCGCGCTTGATGCCGTCGCGGGGCGCGCGCTTGTAGGCTTGGTAGAGCTTGAGCGCCTGGTAGCCGTCCTTGACGCGCAGGCGAGGCTTCTCGTAGCCGAAGAACTTCGCCACCGTGTCGCTGCTGAAGTTCTTCACCGGGAGGTAGATGCGCTGCGTCTCGGGGTTGCCCGTGAAGACGACCTCGGTCTGGAGGTCGAGCCACTTGACCGCGCGCAGCCACTTGGTGTCGAGCTTGTACTTCTCGCAGGTGCGCCGGAGCTGCACGACGTCGCTGGCGTTGCCGCCCCAGGTCACGACGGTCGGGTCCTGGTCCTTGACGAGCGCCATGAACCGGCGCAGCAGCCCCTCCTGCCCGGTGCGGGTGTGGTCGTACCACTGCTCGATGCGCTTGGTCTTGTGGTCGAGGAAGCCGTAGAGGAAGATCTCGGCGGCGGGGCCGTCGAACTCCAGGTCGAGGTGCAGGATGGGCTCCTTGAGGCCGAACAGCCGCTCGTCAGCGGCGTAGACGACGGGCGCCCCGGTGGCGTGCGCCTTGGCGTAGCCCTGCAGGAGCGGCAACTGGCCGAGCAGGCCGTCGTCGGTGGCGAAGGCGGGGTGCGCGCGCAGCCGGGCGAGGTCCGCCTTCCACAGCTTCTCCACGGTGTCGACGCCGGCGGCCACGAGGCGGTCGGCGCGGCCCTGCTTGACCATCGGCAGGTCGGTCAGCTGCGGGGCCGGGCGGTCGCTCAACGCGGGGGACCTACGCCCCGAGTGCAAAAGGGTGGCGAATCGCCCAGACCTCACTCCGAGGGCCGTTTGGCGCCGCCGCGCAGGCGCTCGACGGTCTTCGCGGTGCGGGCGTCCCGCGTCTCCTCCCGCTTGGCCGAGGTGACCCAGGCGACCCACTCGGCGCGCGCCTTGGGGGTGATGCCGTCCCACTGCGCCCGGGCGCCCTTGTCCGCCTTCAGCGCCTTGGCGAGCGCGGCCGGCACCTCGACCTCCACATCGTCGCTCGCCAGCTCCAACGCGAAGGCCACCGTGTCGCCGGGCCCGGCGCCGGCCGCCTCGCGCATGACGGCGTTGAGCTGGAGCGTGTGGCCGCCCTTGCCGTCAGGGAAGCAACTAGTGCGGAACTGCTGGCCTGCCACCGTGAGCAGCACGGGGACGCGGCCTTTCTTGCCCAGCTTGGCGCTGGCCGCGGCGGGCAGGTTGCAGAAGGTCCAGCCCTTGCCCTCCATCGGGGCCCAGAGCTTTGCCTTGAACGTGATGGCCACGCCCCTGCACGGCTGGCGAGTGGCTTGACGGTTGCGGCCGGTTACGCGTCCCGCCCGGCCCTCCGTCTGCGCGCGGCGCGACGGGGCAAGAGGTTGAGGCGCTCCTCACACCAGTTGCAGCAGCAGGAAGGCGGCCACCGCGGCAACCGGCACCGCGACGGCGCCGCGCACGTTGATGCGGCGGGCGCGGGCCGGGTCCTTCCACTTGAAGTCCGCGAGCGCCACCAGGGCCGTCACCGCCACGCTGCCGAACAGGAAGACGTTGATGGCCAGCATGTAGCGGTCCAGGAAAATCAGGCGCGACAGGCTGGGCAGGCCCGCCGACTGGCCGGCGTGGAAGAGGACGCCGCTGATGGCCATGTTCGCGGTGAGGGCGAAGCGCGTCGCCACCTTGTCCGCGCCGACGAGGAAGAAGGAGACGCCGGAGATGATGACGAACGCGAGCGGCGGGACGATGACCTTGAGGACGCTCGACAGGACGCTGCGCTGGAGCGTGACGACGAAGCGCGCCTGGCTGTAGGGCGCGTCGAAGCTGTACTCGTTGCGCGTGACGTCGGCGTGGAAGCCGCGCACCTGCCACCCCGCCGGCTTGAAGCTGGACTCCAGGCCGCTCTTGGGGCTGGCCACGTAGACCAGTTCCGTCTCGGGGTGGACGGTGTCCTCGACGCGGACCTCCACCGTCTGCTGGTCGAAGGGGTAGGACTGGTACTGCGGCTCGCTGTAGAGGCTGGCCTGCACGCGGTACCAGAGGCTGCGCACGCCCGTGGTCTCGTCGAGGAGGTCGGACTGGAGCTCGCGGCTGGTGGCCCGCCCGTTGGCGAACTCGAACGCCGCGGCGGTGAAGTTGGCTGGCGCGGCGCGGGCGTCCCACTCCAGGACGAGGTAGAAGTCGAGGACATAGGTGCCCTGCTTGGCGTCGTAGTTGCCGAAGCTCACCACGGCCACCGTCACCGTGACCGGGACGGGCCCCTTGGCCTGCGCCGGGATGGGCAGCAGCAGGAGGGCGAGGGTGGCGAGCCCGGCGGCGGCCAGGAGGCGGGACACGCGCAGGGACCGGAGTTCGACCCTTAACGGTTCGCGCCGGAGCGGTCGTCGGCCCCCGAACCGCGGTCGGGCGGGCGTCAGCGCGCCTTGACGACCGCCTTCTTGGCGGCCTTGGCGCCGTTGGCCTTGCCGTTGCCGGCGGCCGCCTTCCCCTTCTTGCCCATCTTGGGCTCGACCGGCTCCGGTGCCTCGGCGAACGCGCCCTCGCGGCGGGAGACCTTCCTGCCGCCCAGCTCCACCAGCTCGTTGCCGTTCCACTTCGGCCGCAGGAGCTTGCGGGGCTTGCAGGTGGCCAGCAGGTAGTTGGCGACGATGGGCCACGCCAGCAGGACGTCGGCGTAGCAGGTCGCCTTCGTCGCGTTGCGGTGGACCTTGCCCCACGCCTGCGCCTCCTCCAGCGTCGAGCCGGAGAGGCCGTTGAACTCGGGGCGGTCCATCGTGATGTTGACGGCGTACTCGTGCCCCTCGCGGTCGGTGTACTCCGTCGTCTCGCACACGACCTCGCAGTCGTTGACGAAGTTCTTCGGCACGCCGCCGCCCAGGTAGATGACGCACGATTTCTTCGAGTTGCCCTTGAGCTGGGTGATTTCCCAGTTGTCCGCGACGGGGTCGTGGAAGAAGGTCTTCTTGGTGCCGGCGCGGGTGTGGCGCCAGTGGTTGATGCA
>JAIVGU010000104.1 GCA_020201445.1 Halobacteriales archaeon | reverse complement strand
CGGCAAGGACCCCCACGCGGCGCCCCGCCCCGTGCTGAGCCTCAAGGAGCAGAAGGAGGCCATGAAGGAAGGCAAGATTCTCGGCTTCCACTGCGCAGAGTGCAAGCTCGACCGCATCAGCCCCATGGCCCGCTGCCCGAAGTGCCACTCCGGCAATATCGTGCAGCGCCAGTTCTCGACCACCGGCAAGGTCGTGAGCTACACCATCCAGTCCGTCGCCGCCGAGCAGTTCCTCAACGAAACCCCCTTCGCCTTCGCGCTCATCCAGTTGGATGACGGCCCCCATGTGTCGGGCTGGATTCCCTGGATCGCCAAGGCGAAGGACCTGCCAATGGGCCAGAAGGTCGAGTACGTTACCTCCTACAAGCCGGGGATGCAGTTCGAGAAGCGCTGAGCGCGGCGGCACACGGACGGCGGTGCCATGCGAAGGACGGCCCTCCTCACGGCGCCGTCAGGCCCGATGGCTCCTCCAGGAAAGCCGGTGTTGCAGCACGATTGGGGGCGCCGGGGGGGACGGCCGGCGCGCGAGAGTCCATCCCCAGATGGCGCAGCAGTCCTGCATACTCGACCGTGCGCTGCGGGAAGTCTGGCTTCCCCTTTGCCTCCTCCAAGAAGCGGCCCGCCTTCTCCCCCTGCCCCCCGTTCAAGCAGATGATGGCGGCCTCCAGCAAGATGTCTGCGGAGGTTGGCGTCCGGTCCAGGATGCCCTCAAGCAGCCGAAAGGCCTTGCCGCGCTGTCCGCAGAACGACAGCGCAAGGGCGTACGTCGAGACCGACTGCCAGGTCTGGGGTTCCGCCTCGGCCGCAGCCTTGCTGTGGATGAGCCCCTCCTCGAACTCCAGCTTGTTCAGCAGGCGGACCGCAAGTTCGTTGCGGACGCGGGCGACCGCATGGCCGAGGCCCAACGCTTGCTGGAGAGCCGCGATGGAGCCGTCGTTGTCGCCCAGCGCTGCGCTCGCCCGGGACAGTTGCACCCACGCCAGGGCATTCCCGGGTGACAGGCCGACCGCTTCCTGGTAAGCCCACCGAGCCTCGGCTGGCTCGCGCATCTCCATCAGCATGTCCCCTGCGTGCCGCCACAGTTTGCTTTCGGACACGCCCCCCATCGCCTGGCGGACCAAGGCCAGCCCCTCAGGGTGCCGGCCTGCGCCATGCAACGCGAAGCCCTGGAGGAGCAGGGCCGCCGGCTGGGCTTTGGTCAACCGGACCGCCTCCTCGCTGGCCCGCAGCGCCTCCTCGGCCCTCCCCAGCCCCAGCAAACACTCGACCTTGGGGCTCCATCCGTAGAGGCTGGTCCGGTCTTGGTCGATGGCGCTCTCCGCCGCCGCGAGGGCTTCCTGGACGCGTCCCGCCTTCCTGAGGTAGTAGGCAAGCGTTCCCTTTGTGGAAGCGTTCCTCGGCACGATGGCGGCTGCGCGGCGGGCGCTCTCCACGGCTGCGTCAAGCTGCCCCATCCGCTCGAGGGTGGCCGCCCGGTTGCTGAGGACGGATGCGCAGTTGGGGTGGACCTTCGCGGCCTCGTCAAGGGCCTGCAGGGACTCCGCCAGCCGCCCCATCTCCATGAGGGCGCCCCCCCTCGCGCGGTGGTTGGGGCAGGTGGCCGGGTCGATGGCCACGAGAGCATCGCCGAGGGCCAACGCCTCCAGGAACCGCCCCTCCCCCAAGGCCCGCGCGACCTGCTCCCGGACCTTGCGGAGCCCGTTGCTGAACGACGGGCTCGCGACGATCTCCGGCTTCAACTTGTGCAGCTCCTTCCGGACCACCTCCTTGAACCCCGCCTCGTCCGCCATGGGGTGCGGGGGCCGGTGCAAGATGGATGCCGGACAGGTCCGAGAACTGGCGCGGCACGTCCAGCAGGGGCTCGCCGAGGTGTTTCCACTGCCGCTCGCTGATTTCGACGAGGTCGCGGATGTCGGCGTAGGCCTCGCTGTAGAGGGACTTGGACGCCACCCGCGCCCCGTGGGTGTGCAGGAGAAGGATGGGGTGGCCGAACCCGTCCAGCAGCCCCAGTTCGTAGGTGACGTTGGGGCGCAGCCCGTCCAGGACGACGATGCCGAATAGGGCGTCCTTGCACCATTTCTTGACCTGCTCCCGGTACGCCTGGCCGGAATGGATTGCATCGGAGATGCGCCGCACGGGAAGCGGGAATCCGAGGGGCTCCTCCGAGAGGACTTCGCCGACGCAGCGGAGGATGTAGTGGATGTCGGGCACATGGGAGGCGGAAGAGAACACCACGACGGCGTACAGGTCGCTGTCGCCCCGGCCAAGCGCTTCCCAGGCCATTCCCAGGGACTCCCGTTGGCTTCCCACACGCCGCGAACCCCATTCTGCCAATAAACGTGCCCACCGTTCCCATCGTCCCGCAGGGGCACGGAGGGGTGAGGTCATACCGGCGCCCCTGTCGGCACAGCCTGTGCCCCAGGGCGCTGAAGGCTCCGCCCCTGGAGTCCAGCCCCAACCTCGCGCTTTTAACCCAAGGCCCTCTCCCGCGCCCGTCAAGAACCGCGAAGCGGGCCGCCCCCCATGGTGGGACGGGGCCCAGCGCTGCTCCCCACCCGGCACCCTTTCGCCGGGGGACAGGGCGGCTTGCTTCCAGGTTCACCCCACGGGTGAACGATGCAGCCAAGCAACCAGGCCATGAACTACGACCGCGCCATCACGGTGTTCTCGCCGGACGGCCGCCTCTTCCAGGTGGAGTATGCCCGCGAGGCGGTCAAGCGCGGCACCACCGCCGTCGGCGTGCGCGCCAGGAACGCCGTCGTCCTGCTGGTGGACAAGCGGGTGGCGAGCAAGCTGGTCGTGGCCGCCAGCATCGAGAAGATCTTCGCCATCGACAACCACCTCGGCTGCGCGACGTCGGGCCTGGTGGCGGACGCCCGCGCCCTGGTCGACCGCGCCCGCGTCGAGGCGCAGACCAACCGCGTCACCTTCGACGAGGCCATCCCGGTCGACGTCCTGGCCAAGCGCATCTGCGACTACAAGCAGTACTACACCCAGTATGGCGGCGGCCGCCCCTTCGGCACCGCGCTGCTGCTGGCCGGCGTCGACACCTCCGGGCCGCGGCTCTACGAGACCGACCCCTCCGGCGCCCTCACCGAGTACCGCGCCAGCGCCGTCGGCTCCGGCCGCCAGGCCGCGATGGAACTGCTGGAGAAGGAGTACAAGGAGAGCCTCACCGCCGAGGCCGCCGTCCAGCTCGGCCTGCGCGCCCTGCACGCCGGCACCGAGGGGAAGTTCAACCCCGAGGCCGTGGAGATCGCCGTCATCCAGCCCGTGGTCGCCGGCGGGGGCGGCGGCTTTGCGCGGCTGGGCGAGGCCGAGGTCCGCGCCGCCCTCAAGGCGTCCGGGGCCAACCAATGACGGTCGCGCTGGAGAAGGCGGTCGTGGCGCGCCTCAACCGCTTCGGCACCCACTACGAGATCCTCGTCGACCCCGACACCGCCGAGGCCCTGCGCCAGAGGATGGTGGCGGGGGAGAAGGCGCCCGACGGCGACGTGCGCGCCGTCACCGCCGTCGACACCGTGTTCACGCACTGGTCGGACGGCAAGAAGGCGAGCCGCGAGGAGCTGCTGAAGGGCTTCGAGACCGACGAGTTCGTCCGCGTCGCCGCCCGCATCCTGCTGGAGGGGGAGATCCAGCTCACCGCCGAGCAGCGCAAGAGGATGGGCGAGGCGAAGCACAAGCGCATCGTGGAGACCATCCTCCGGAACGCTGGAACCCGCAGACCAAGTCGCCGCACCCCAAGGAGCGCATCGAGCG
>JAIVGU010000287.1 GCA_020201445.1 Halobacteriales archaeon | reverse complement strand
CCCCAGCCCGACGCCCCCGAGGCGCAGGGCACCCCGCAGAGCGGCACGGTGGAGCAGGCCCGCAGCACCGTCGGCGGCGCCCAGGCGCAGGCCGAGGCGCAGGCGCACGCCACCCAGGACCAGGCGGTCGCGCAGTCGCAGTCGGCGCAGCAGCAGGCCGCCCAGCAGCTCCAGGGCCTCCAGGCGGAGGCCGACAAGGCCGTCGCCATGGTCCCCAAGGACCCGGTCGGCTTCGCCGCCGGCGCCGCCCAGGGGGCCGCCGGGCAGGCCGCGCAGAGCCTCCCCAGCGTCTTCGCCGACCCCACGATGGAGCCGCAGGCGGGCGAGGCGCAGGTCGTCGCCCCCGACGCCGGCCTCCTCCCGCCCATCCTCGCCGGCTCCCTGCTGGTGGCGGGCGCCGCGGGGGCGACCTTCTTCGCCTTCTGGCTCGCCGGCTCCAGCGGCACCGTCGCCTCGGGCGCCGCGGCCGCCAAGAGCACCGAGCTGCGCCGCCTCCTGCCCTTCGCCAGCCCACTCTTCACCCGCTTCGAGAAGGAGACCGTGCTGGGCCACCCGCGCCGCGAGGCCCTCTACGCGCTCATCCTCCAGCAGCCCGGCATCTCGCTGCAGAGCCTGGGCGAGTCCACCGGCCTGTCGCGCACGGCGGTCCTGCACCACCTGCGCCTGCTGGAGATGCAGCACCTCATCGTCTCCAAACGCATGGGCCGCAGCCGCCACTACTACGAGAACGGCGGGCGCTACGGCCGCGACGCCAAGGAAGCCTACGCCATCCTGCAGAACGCCCGCAGCAAGGAGGTCGCGGAGTTCATCCGCACCCACCCCGGCACGATGCAGAAGCAGCTCTGCGCGGCGCTGGCCATCCAGCCCTCCATCGCCCACTGGCACGTCCGCCGCCTCCAGGCCGCCCAGCTCGTCGACTGCGTCCGCCAGGGCCGCGCGGTGAACTACTTCCCCGGCCGCGGCCTGCTCGAGGTCGCCGCCCAGGCCCCCATCCCGCCGATGCAGGACCTGCCGGAGATGCCCGCTCCGGCCCCCGCGCCGCTGGCGGCCGTCCCGTCGGCCTTCCCCTCGGCGTGAGGGCAGCAAGGCGGACAGCGCACCGGATCACGACGCCCTTGCTCCGACCCTCCGCAGGACCTAGCGCGGCATCTCGCGGAAGTCCATGAGCTCCTCGTCCTCCCAACCCGAGCCCCGGATGGGCTCCGGCGGCTGGTGGCTCCCCGGCAGGACGCGGTCGAGCCCCTTGTAGAGCCGGTAGGTGGCGGCCTCGACGAGCCGCTCGGTGGCCAGGACGCCGCCGGCCACGCGGGCGCCCTCCTTGGCCACCACGCGCACGGCGCCCCGGCGCTGCCGCGCGATGCCGGAGAGCAGGCGCCACCCGGCGCGCGCGGCGTAGAAGCCGATGCCGATCCAGACGCCGATGACCATGAAGGTGACGCGCTGGCCCACCAGGCGCTCGACCGCCTCGTTGCCCTGCTCCAGGAAGCGCGCCTGGGCGTGGGCGACGATGGCGAAGGAGGCGGAGAGCAGGATGGCGACCCAGGGGAGGGCGTTGCTGCCGCGCAGCAGGAAGTGGGTGCGCTGCAGCGTGGTGTAGGAGACGTACACCCAGGTGCCGAGCAGGATGACGTAGGCGACGAGGCTGGGCACGAGGGCGCTGGCCTGCTGGAGGTAGTGGATGGCGTCGGCGAGGGCGGTGGCGCCGAGGGCGCCGAGCACCAGCAGGTGCAGCTCGCGCACGACGGCGGTGTCGTCGCGCACCGGCTCCAGGGCGCGCACCGCCCACCAGCCGAGCAGGCCGGCGGAGACGAGGACGGAGGCGACCCAGAGCGCGGGCAGGCGCGGGCCGCCGTGCCGCTCCCACTCGGGGATGAGCAGCGCGAGGGCGAGGGCGAGCAGGGTGGGGACGGCGAGCCAGGCGCGCGAGCGCAGGTGCAGGAGGCGGTGCGCGTCGTAGACCATCTCCTCCAGGAGGAAGACGAGGTTGAAGCCGGCGAGCGCGAAGATGGCGAAGCTCATCAGCACCGCGACCACGAAGAGGTCCTCCAGGTCGAACGCGACGCCGCCCGACGCGGTGACGCCGTAGAGGAGCAGCACCAGGGCGAGGGCGACCAGGAAGGCGCGCCGCCCCATCCCCATGACCAGGCCGGGGGTCGCCACCAGGAAGACGAGGGAGGCGAGGGTGGCCACGCGCTGCGACAGCGGGGCGAGGCGGGGCGCCGCGAAGGGCAGGACGATGGCGACGGCGAGCAGGACGATGCCGGCCACCAGCCAGAACGAGGTGTGGCGCGGGTGGAAGGCGGAGGGGTTGTGCCCGGCGCGGCGCAGGCGCCGCAGGAAGGGGGCGTGCCGGTCGGGGCGGGGGCCCGCCTCCGGCGCGGCGGGCGGCGCGGCCGTCTTCGTCACCGCCGCCGGAGAACGGCCACGGGCCTTCACGCTGCCGGGTAGAGGTGGAAGCCGCGGCCGGTCTTGCGGCCGAGGTGGCCGGCCTGCACCTTCTGCACCAGCAGCGGGCAGGGGCGGTACTTGGGGTCCTTGAAGCCGTCGTGGAGGACGTTCAGGATGGCGAGGCAGGTGTCGAGGCCGATGAAGTCCGCGAGCGCGAGCGGCCCCATCGGGTGGTTCATGCCCAGCTTGAGGATGGCGTCGATGTCCTCCGCCGTCGCCACGCCCTCGTTGAGGCAGAAGATGGCCTCGTTGAGCATCGGCATCAGGACGCGGTTGCTGATGAAGCCGGGGAAGTCGCGGCAGGAGTGGACCTGCTTGCCCATGCGGGTGCCGGCCGCCACGACGGCGGCGAGGGTGGCGTCGGAGGTGTCGGCGCCGCGGATGACCTCGACGAGCTTCATCAGCGGCACCGGGTTCATGAAGTGCATGCCGATGAAGCGGTCCGGGCGCTTCGTCGCGGCGGCGAGGTGGGTGATGGGGATGCTGCTGGTGTTGCTGGCCAGGATGGCGTGCGCCCCGACGAGGCCGTCCAGCTCCGCGAACAGTTTGCGCTTGACGTCCGCGTTCTCGACGATGGCCTCGACGACGAGGTCGCAGCCTGCGAGGGCCTTGTTGTCGGTCGAGGTCGTGACGCGGCCCCGCGCGGCCTTGGCGTCGGCGTCGGAGAGCGTCTTCTTCTCGACGAACTTCGCCAGCGACCTCTCGATGGTGGCGACCCCCTTGGCGACGAACTCGGGCTTGAGGTCGACGAGCACGACGCTGTAGCCGGCCTGGGCGGCGACCTGGGCGATGCCGGCGCCCATCTGCCCCGCGCCCACGACGCCGACGCTCTTGATGTCCATGGGGCGGCGACCGGGGCAGGGGTTCTAAACGGTGCGGACGACCACCCAAACCACGGATGGCACGGACGGCACGGATTCCATTTCGTTGTGGCTTCCTACGGCGCAGAGGATTTCGGGGATTCTCATCTGAGCCGCGAAGGGCGCGAACGACAGGGGGAAACCGTCCTTCTCCCGCTCGCGGCTTTCGCGGTCCTGGCGGGCTCAAGCCACGCGAACCGCGGAGGCCGCGAAACGCGCGGAAACTTCTCTCCGCGGGCTCCGCGACTTCCGCGGTTCGTGGGAGCGGAAATCCGTGCCGTCCGTGCAATCCGTGGTTTGGGCCAGAGGGGCGCTACTTGGCCGCAGCACCCTGCTTCATCTCGGCCAGGACGCGGTCGCGGGCCTTGGTGTAGCGTTCCTGCGTGATGTCCCCCTTGGCGCGCGCCTCCTCCAGGCCGTCGAGGACTTTCTGGAGCTCCTGCCGGCTCTTGCCCTGGAGC
>JAIVGU010000103.1 GCA_020201445.1 Halobacteriales archaeon | reverse complement strand
GGCGCACCTGTTCATCGGTGCGGCCAAGATTGGCAACTTCAACCTCATCCACCCCACCGTGTCCGGGACGTTCGACGCTGGCATCACCGCCAAGACCTTGACGTTCCCGCACGTGACGGGTGCGGGCACGAACCTGGTGCTGATGCTGCGCAGCAACAGCGCCACGGTTCCGGCCCTCGTGTTCTACGGCAGCGCCGGGTTCCCGAGTGGCATCAATGTCGTGGAGCACGGCAGCTCGACCATCAATGCCCCCCCGGTGGCGTTGTTTGCGTGCGCGGTGAGTGAGTTGACGTTGGCGTGCGACGGCACTGCCAGCACGGACGACATCGGCATCGCCTCCTACGCGTGGAGCTTCGGCGACGGCGCCACCGCCACCACCAGCACGGCGTCGCACACGTATGCCACGGCTGGCGCAAAGACCGTCACCCTCATCGTGACCGACACCGACGGCGCCACCGGCGGCATGGCGCGCACCTACACGGTTGCTGGGCCTACCCCGGTCGAGGAGGTCGAACTCCGGGTCGATGGCGTTGTGCAGGATTCCGTTGTGGTCTCCTCCACCACACCGGGCGATCATGCGTGGAGCACGACGTTGGACTTGAGCAGCCTCGCCGCGGGCTCGCACACCATCCTGGCGCGTTGGCTGGACGTCGATGGCACCGAATTGGACACGGACCAAGTCACCATCAACGTCGGCACGTCGAGTGGCCCCACCGTCACGATCACGTCGCCCAGCAACGGCGCCACGGTTTCCGGCAATGTGGATGTCACAGGCACCGTGGAGCGCGGCACCGGCACTCAGGCTTCGCCCTGGTTCGGGTTGCAGTCGGCCAACCTTGTCCACCCCAGCGGCCAGAGCTTGTACTTGCACACCGCGACGCTTCCCGTGGGCAACCTGGACCGCGCCGCGGGTGGTGCGGACTTGGTGGAGCAGGCTCCGGCGTCGCAGACGCCGTCCGTGAGTGCCCATGCGGCCAGCACCGCCCCGTCGGAGGGGGCTGCTGGGGCCAGTTGGACCTACCACGGCCCCGTTGCTTTGACGGGCGCCACCGTGACGGTGACGTGGTATGGGCGCCAACTCAGCAAGGACGCCGCGGTGCCAGAGCAGTGGGAGGCCAGCATCTACATTGGCGCCACCCAGATCGCCAACATCAACCTCCCCCACGCGTCCGCGGTGGGGTCGTTTGATTCCACGCTGGCGGCCAAGACGTTGACGATCCCCAACGTGTCGGGCAGCGGCACCAACCTCGTGTTGATGCTGCGCAGCACCACCGCCACGGCTCCGGTTCTCGTGTTCTTTGGCAGCACCGGCTTCCCCAGTGGCTTGACCATCGCGGAGGGGGCCGCCAACGTGGCGCCGGTGGCGGCGTTCTCGTGCACCCCCACGGAGTTGAGCGTCGCGTGCGATGGCTCCGCGAGCACGGATGACGACGCTGTCACGTCCTACGCTTGGGCGTTCGGGGATGGCGCCACCGCCACGGGCGCCACGGCCAGCCACACGTATGGCACCGAGGGTACGAAGACGGTGACGCTCACCGTCACGGACACGGATGGCGCCACGGACATGGTGAGCCACACCTACACCCTCACTGCCGCCAACGTGGCGCCGGTGGCGGCGTTTTCGTGCACGGTCTCGCAGCTCACCGTCTCGTGTGATGGCGGTGCCAGCACCGACGATGACGCCATCGCGTCCTACGCGTGGGCGTTTGGCGACGGCGCCACTGCAAGCGGTGTCACCGCTTCCCACACGTATGGCACGGCGGGCGCGAAGACGGTCACGCTCACGGTGACGGACACGGATGGCGCCACGGATTCGGCAAGCCAGGAGTACACCGTCTCCACGACGCCTGCCAACGAGGCGCCGGTGGCGGCGTTTTCGTGCACGACGTCGGATTTGAGCGTGTCGTGCGACGGCTCGGCGAGCACGGATGATGATGCCATCGCGTCGTATGCGTGGGCGTTCGGGGATGGGGCCACGGGCAGTGGTGTCACCGCGTCCCACACGTATGGCACGGCGGGCGCGAAGACGGTCTCCCTCACCGTCACGGATGGGGAGGGGGTCTGGGATGTGGTGTCGCATGACTACACGGTTGCGGCGCCTCTGAGCGAGCAGGTGCAACTCCTCGTGGATGGCGTCGTGCAGTCGTCGGTCACGGTGGATTCCGCGGTGCCGGGCAGCCATGCGTGGACGGCAAGCGTCACGGTGGCGGGGGTTGGGTCCCACGCCATCTTGGCGCGGTGGCTTGATGCGGATGGCACCGAATTGGATACGGATACGGTGACGGTTGAGGTGGCTGACGGCGGCACCGGCACCTCGACTTCGACGTCCACGTCCTCCTCGACTTCGGGGTCCTCGTCGTCGGCGACGGGCACCAACACGGGCAGTGCCGGTGGCAGTGTCAACAACGTGGCTCCTGTCGTGGATGGCTTGGGTGTGAGTCCCGCGGTGGTTGACTTGGGGGATGCTGTGGATGTGGATGGCACGGGCTTTGACGACAACGGCCAGGAGGATGTCGTGGGGGCGACGGTGAAGGTGACGTCGCCGGGTGGCGCCACCAGTTTCCCGGGTGCTCAAGTGGAGGCCACGGGTGCCACGGATGTGGCGTTCCATGCCACGCACGTGGTGGCTGGGGATGCGGAGTCGGGGACGTACCAGGTGGATTCCTTCCTGGCGGACGCGAGTGGGGCCCAAAGCAGTGTTGTCTCGGTGACCTTCACGGTGTTGGCGCCTGCCCAGGAGTCGGTGGATGTGTCGTACACGGGTTCGGCGCAGCGCCTCGAGTTCGGGGGCTTCAATCCGGGTGCGGTGCAGGTGGAGAGCCAGAACGCGTTCGGGGTCACCAACCATGGCCCGCCGGCGCATTTCTGGTTTGACATGACGGACTTTGCGTGCTCCAGGGGTGTTGTGCCGGTGGACCTGCACAGCCAGTTTCGGCCTCTACCACACGTAGGCCCGCAGGTTCCTCTCCCCTTTCCCCTCCTTCTCTCCCGCTCCCTTCTGCAAAGCCCTTTTCACCCGTCGACCCCCCTTCGGAGCCAACGATGAAGCGCCTCCTTGCGGCCCTCCTGCTCCTCCTGCTCCTCCCCGCCGTGCAGGCAGCGGATGGCGTTGAGCTCACGGCCGACGCCTCCGCCAAGGAGCTCTCGGTCACCGCGCAGGCCGGCCAGGGCGTGCAGGCGACCGTCGGCTACACCCTCGACCTCGTCGGACCTGCCCCGCTGCGCCTCCTGTCCAGCGTGAAGGACGGCACGGGCAACGCGGTGCCGCACAACGCCACGTGGCGCCTCGACGGCAACCTCATGGGCACCACGACGGGGACCACGACCCTCCTGCTGGGCACGGTCCCCGCCGGCCGGCACCCGCTCGTCCTCGTCTGGTCCGTCGGCGGCCAAGCCAGCGGCACGCTCCACCTGCAGGCCTTCGCGCGCCGCGAGGTCTCCGGCGAGGGCGGCTCCGCCTCGGGGGTGGGCGGCGCCGTCGCCCCGACCACGCTGCGCATCAGCCGCTCCGCCCTGCCCGCCACCGGCGGCGCCGCGGCCACGGCGGGCGGCGCCACCCCCGTCGTCCTCGGCTTCGCGTTCGACCGCCGCGCTGACGGCACCACCCTCTCCTGGGGCTCCAGCATCCCCGCCACCAGCTCCCTCATCGTCGCGGGGCCCGGCGGCGCGGTGCAGCGCAGCCTCATCACCAGCGTCCGCTTCACCGCCGAGCTGGGCAACCTCCCCGACGGCGTCTACGACTACAACGTCACGGCGCGCGAGGAGGGGGGCCGCTCCAGCTCCTTCGCGGGCCGGCTGCGGCTGCAGGGCCAGGGCACCGGCACCCCGCTCGGCGCGACGCTCGTGCAGGCGCTCGCCACCGCCCTCCAGCAGCCCCTTCCGGCCGGCAGCACCTTCCTGGTGGACCAGGACCGCGACGGGCGCCCCGACCTCGTGCTGGACGCCACCGGCCACGTGGCCCAACTGCGCGCCCTGCGGCAGCAGGCCCGCTTCCTCCTGCAGGCCATCGACGGGGGCGCGCTCCTCCTGCTCGAGGCCAACACCGGCGCGGTGCGGCCGATGCAGGCGGTCATCGGGACGCCCGGCGCCGACAAGTCCACCGGCGACACCCGCAACGTGCAGGTGGCGGTGAACGAGAAGTCGGGCTGGATCCTGGTCGCAGTGCGCGACCCGCACCCCGGCGAGCGCCTGCTCGGCGTCCAGCGCTCGGACGGCACGCCCCTCCCCGGCGAGGCGGTGTGGCAGGAGAACGGCTTCGTGCAGTTCGTGGACGACCCGGCCACCGCGTACACCCTCCTCTACACCGTGCCGCCGCCTCCCAGCGGCATCCCGCTGGGGACCGCGCTCGCCCTCCTGGGAGTCGGCCTCCTGGGCGGAGCGGTCGCCACGCTGCTGCTGCGGCGCCGCATCCAGTGATTTGGAGATGCATGAACAGGATTTCATGCATAGATGAAGCCGTCGTGCAAGGACGAGATGGGAGCTTGGCAGATTGGGTCCAGCCAACCACCCATAGCGCTTCATCCGGATTGGGCTTCGGCCGCCTTGGGCTGGTGCCCGACCCGTGAATGTGAACCTAGGACTGCTGACCCTCTCTGCCCTGATGCTCGCTGCCCCGCTGGCTTCGGCTGGCCCTTCCCCTCCCCCTGGCTCCACCGACAACTGTCTCGGCGGCGGCTACAACCCGGACGCCCTCGCCAACGTGTGCCTCGGCGACGGTCCCAGCACGCCGGACCACACCGGCACCGTCGGCACGACGCCCGGCCCCTGCGTCATCGGCGAGACCTGCGTCCCTGTCCCCACCTACGACCCCAATGGCGGAATGACCATCCCAAGTGTCTCGCTGCCGGCCATCAGCTACGTGGACGTGAACACTCCCTTGGTGTTCTGCGAGTCGCCGAACGACCATCCCTGGACCGGCACGAGCCTTGCAATGTGTGTTGCTGGGGCCGATGCCGGAACATACGGTTCAGTGAGGGTGGTGGCCGAGCAAGGTGACGTCCTTTGTGTCACGCTCTCGGTTGCTTCCGAGCGGCTTCTCTACGGCTGCCAACTCTAGCCACCCAATTTCCCCCTTTTTCCTGGGCGGACCCCTGGCCGGGGCCGGAGTCGTCGGGGCCAACGACAAAGCCCTCTGGTCGCGTCGTCCAACCTTCCCCGAACAAAGAGAAATCCTTCTTAAAGAGGAGCCTCCCTGGCGAACCAGCATCGGTGCACCATGAACAGGGCAACCCCTCTCGTCCTCGCGGCGCTCCTGTCCCTCTCCAGCCTGGCCCTCGCGCCGGGGGCTGAGGCGGCTCCCGCCATCTCCAGCGTCAGCCCCTCGTCGGGCTCCACCAACGGTGGCACCGTCCTGAACATCACGGGCGGCGGCTTCGTCCAAGGCGCCATCGTCCAGCTCATTCAGGGCAGCACCACCGCCACCCTCACCAACCTCGTCGTCACCCCCTCCAACATCCGGGGCACCACGCCGCCCACGCCGACCCAGGCGCCGGGCAGTTTCCAGGTCCGCGTCACCAACCCGGACAGCTCCTCCACCCTGTCGGGCGCCAGCTTCACCTACACCGCCGCCGCGCTGCCCGCCGTCACCGGCTTCTCCCCCATCCAGGGCCCCTCCACCGGCGGCACGACCATCCTGATCTCCGGCTCCAGCTTCTCCACCGCCGTCAAGCCCTTCGTCACCGTCGCCGGCGTGCCGGCCGTCGTGCAGAGCGCCACCGCGACCTCCATCGTCGCCGTGACCTCGGCCCGCGACGACATCGAACACAAGTCCTCGAGCGGCAACGTCGAGGTGACCAACCCGGACGGCAGCGCCAAGGCGGTCTCCAGCCAGCCCTTCAACTACGTCCGGGGCTCGCCACCCATCCTCCGGACCATCAGCCCCACCACCGGCGACGCCAACGGCGGCGCGGCGTTCACCCTCACCGGCGACAACCTCGTCCCCGGCGCCATCGTCAAGTTCCTCCCCAGCGGCTCCGGCGACGGCCCCCTGGCCACCGGGGTTGGCTACATCGTCAGCTCCGGCCAGATCACCGGCAAGACGCCGCCCCAGGCCGCCAGCGCCACCGCGCGCAGCGTCCAGGTCATCAACCCCGACGGCCTGTCGGCCACCCTGGCGCAGGTCTTCACCGTCACCGCCGGCCCCTCCGCCGGCGCGGGCACCTTCCGCGTCACCTCCGTCGCGCCGCGCAGCGGCCCCAGCAGCGGCGGCACCCCGGTCACCATCGGCGGCATGGGCTTTGCGGCCGGCCCCGGCCTGCGGGTGTTCTTTGGCGCCAACGAGGCCACCGGCGTGACGTTCGTCAACAACACGCAGGTCACGGCCATCACGCCTGCGTGCCCCGCCGGCGGGAATCCCTGCAGCGGCGACATCACAGTCCGCAACCCGGACGGCACCACCTCCCTCCCCCTCCCGGAGGGGAACACCTTCACCTACATGCAGCAGGTCGTCATCGCCAGCGCCCTCCGCTCCGGCAGCAGCGCCAACTCGGTGGACACCAGCGGCCGGCAGCAGATCGTCATCTCCGGCTCCGGCTTCATCGCCCCGTGCCAGGTCTACGTCGGCGGCATCAAGGCGACTGAGACCGCATGCAGCCCGTCCGGCATCACCGTCACCGCGCCGGCGGGCACCCCGGGCAGCAAGGACATCCAGGTCATCAACGCCGACGGCCGCACCGCGACCCTCCAGGGC
>JAIVGU010000286.1 GCA_020201445.1 Halobacteriales archaeon | reverse complement strand
ACGAGGGTGCCCATGGCGACGCTGTAGAGCGGGCTGCGGGCCATCTTGACCTTCGAGATCTCCACCGGGAGGTTGGCCTCGTAGATGCGGCGCTCGAAGAGGTCCTTGAAGCCCTTGCACGACGCGGTGCCGCCGGTGATGGCGACCGGGAGGGTGAGGCCCTCCTCGACCTTCGCCTTGACCATCTCGCGCTTCAGCGTGTTGATGGCGTAGGTGACCAGGTTGTCGTAGTAGATAGTGAGGGCCGACTGGACCTCGCCCTGCGGGTTCTCGGGGTTGATCTCGAACTCGCGCTCCTTGATGGCGGTGACGCGGTCCTTGCTGTGGCCGGTGGCCTCAGCGACCTGCTGGTCGATCCAGTCGCCGCCGCGGGCGACCGCGGTGGTCATGACCGGCAGGCCGTAGTGCGAGACGCACATGTTGGTCATGCCGGCGCCGAACGAGACGCCGATGCCGGTGAACTGGTTGTCCGCCAGCTCCGAGTAGACGACGGCCATGCCCTCGTTGATGACGCGGGGGGTGTAGTCCAGCTTGCGCAGGATCGACTCGATGGTCTTCTGGTGGTACAGGACGTCCTGGTTGGGCGAGTCCGCGGGGCGGGCGGGGCTGGTGTAGTACAGCAGCTCGCCGGACTCCTTCGGGGTGCCGACCAGGCGCTCGATGATCAAGCGGATCATCGGGATGGCCGACTTCTCGTCGCGCGACAGGATGCCCTTCTGCATCGGGCGGCGGGTCGCGGTGTTGAAGATGTTCGCGAAGTTGAGGGCGTCCTCGCCGACGATGAACACCTGGTTGTCCTTCTTGATGTAGAGGACGTCGCTGCGCGCGAGCATCTTCTCTGCAACATCGCTGTACTCGATCTCAACGAACGAGTTGCGCTGCTGGGTGAGCGTGGTCTTGTCGCCGTGGCGCTCGGCGGCGATGATGTTCATCGTGCCGACATCAAGTCCCTTTGCCATGTGGTAGCCTCCAAGTAGTAGCCCGAAAAGCCCAAGGCTCGCCCAGGAGGGCTCCTCTTGGCGTTTCGTGGTTAGAATTGGTCAGGGGGGGTCCCTATTTACGGTTATGCCCACAAGGGTCATTTCCAGGAGAGCGCGGGGCGCGGGAGCACTTGAAGTGCTCGACGAAAAACCCTAAGGACGCGCGGCCCGTGGACCGCCTTGGGATGCACAGGCCGGGCCCTCCTTCGCGGGGGCGTGGCCGTGCCGGGACCGTGCCACCGTGCGCATCGTGAAGAAGACCCTGAAGGGCGACCTGATGGGCAAGACCGGGTTCAAGGCCGTCAAGCAGGCCCGCGCCAGCAAGGGCACGGACGACGGGACCGACCCCGGGGCCGCGCCGCCCGCCGCGCAGCAGACCCTCGACGGCCCCGGACGCAGGTCCCTCGACGCGCTGCTGCAGGACGACGTGGTGGTCATCACCGAGCCGCTGCGCCCCAGGGACGGCCGCCCCATCCCGCTGGGCGCGCCGGAGAGCCGGCGGCCGGCCCCGCGGCCCGACGCGGACCCGGTCGAGCAGAAGGCGGTCGCCGCAGTGGCGTTCCAGCCCATGCAGGACGGCGCCGCCCTCCCGTTGGCCCGCGCCGTGCTGGCCGAGGGGCTCTACAAGGACCTGGGCGCCAAGGGCTCCAAGATGCAGCACCCCACCGGCACCACGTTCCACCTCAACCCGACGTGGGCCGACGGCGTCGTGCACACCCAGCGCAACGTCGTGGTCCCCCTGCAGGCCGGCCACGCCGCGGCGCACCAGGCGGACCTCGTCCTCGAGCTCGACAACCGCGCCATGCTGGTGCTCGACATCGTCGCCTCCAGCGTCACGCCCACGGAGATGAAGGCGCTCGCCTTCGACGCCCTCCAGCTCCACCAGATGGAGCGCTGCTTCACGGTCCTGGTCTTCGTCCGCACCCCCGGGACGGGGATGCCGCAGGAGCAGGCGGAGGCGCTCGGGCACGGCTACGACTTCGCCTTCGGCATCGACGAGGCGGACGTCCACTCGGAGCTGAAGTTCGCGTCGCTGCGCAACCGTATCCAGACCTGGCTGGCGGCGGCGTCGGGCAAGAGGAAGTCCTGATTCGTTTCGTGGTGGATGGTCACGGCGTTCTCCCGCCGGAAACACAGATTGCACAGATTCCACCGATTTTAGGGGTGTTTTGTCAGAGTCGCAACGAAACTTCCTCTGTGCAATCTGTGGAATCTGTGTTCCAGTGGGGAGAACGGGACACAGAAAAACAAGAAGAAACGGAAGAGGAAAAGTGGTCGCCAACTCACGCCTTGCGGCGGGCGGCGAAGGCGGCGGCCAGGCCGACGGCGGCGACGAGGGCGGGAAGCTCCAGGCCGGGCAGCGCCTCGGAGGGGCCGTTGGCGACCTCCTCGCTCACGGGGGTGAAGCGCAGGGTGGTCCTGCCCTCCGCCGACAGCGCGCCGGGGGCCATGCCGGCGCCGGGGACGCTGCAGGTGACGGTGGTGGCCGCCTTGACGGTGACGGGGACGGTGGTGTTCTGGCGCACCAGGCCGGGCTTGACGACGAGGACCGCGCCGCCGCTGCTGCTGTAGGCGCCGGTGAAGACCTGGCCCTGCGGGACCTGGAAGGTGAGGCTGGCCGGCTGCACCTCGACGGTGGCGTTGCCGGCGCCGCGGGTCGCGGTGAGGTCCACCTTGAACGCGCCGGTGCCGCCGACGCAGGTGGTCTGGCCGAGGTTGACCTGGACGGTGAAGGGCACGACGGCCTGGGTCTGGTTGCTGGTGACGTCGCTGGCCAGGCCGGAGATGGTGAGGGAGCCGCTTGCGCCCTGGGCCGCGGCGGGCAGGGCGAGGAGGCTGAGGGCCGCGAGGGCCAGGAGGGCGACGAGGGGGCGGGACATGCAGTGCACCGGCTGGAATCCGCCGATGAAGGGCCGCTAGATAAGCGTCCTGCTGGCAAGCGCGCAGAGGCGCTGCGAGACCGCGATTGAAATCGGAAGGGCGTTAAGCGCACGGCGGGGTTCCTGCGCGGTGCCTCATGGCCCCCGCCAAGAAATCGACCCGCAAGTCCGCCAAGAAGTCCGCGAAGAAGGGCAAGCGCAAGGCGACCCCTGCCCAACTGCGCGCGCTGGCCAAGGCCCGCAAGATGAAGGAGGTCCGCGCCCGCGCCTCCCCCGGCGGCAAGGGCCCCATCCGCAACCGGCCGGCGGCCCGCCGCCTGCTGGGCGCCCCCAAGTAGCAACTCACCCGCGTCTCCTTCCCGCTTCTTCCGCTTCTCCCCTGGATTCCCGTGGTTGGCCTAGCGTCTCCTGCGCGCCAGGGATGCCGTCCCCAGCAGCCCGACGGCGAGCAGCAGGCCGGCCGCCGGGGAGGCGTGCGCACCCGCGTGGACGTCCACCGTCCCGTCGCACTGCGAGCGGAACGCCTGCGCGCGGTCCATCGTGAGCGTGAGGTGCAGCTTGTAGGGGACCCCCAGCGGGCCGACGTAGGCGGTGCGCGTGGCGGGGCCGGCGAGGAGGTGGCGCGCCCCCGGCAGCCCGGACGCGCCGAGGCGGTCGCCGTCCAGCGTGAGGGACTGGGTGCGGTCGCCGGGGGCGACATCGCCGCTGCTGTCCTGCACCACGGCGGGCTCGCCGCCGGCGGGGCCGACGGCGAGGGCGAGGTCGCCGAACGAGAGGGGCTCGTTGCTCCAGTTGAGGGTGGCGTCGAGGGAGACGAGGCGGGCGAGGTAGCCGGCGGTCGCGCCGGTGGCCTTGCCGAGCTGGACGTCCTGCGGGTACCACTGCGCCTGGCTGTTCCCCAGCAGGAGCGCGGTGCTGGCGGACGCGCGGTCCAGGGTGCCGGTGAG
>JAIVGU010000102.1 GCA_020201445.1 Halobacteriales archaeon | reverse complement strand
GTGGCAGCTCGGGCCCTGGCCGTTCGCAAGGAGGCGCGGGCGGGGACAGCTACGCCTTGGGTGGCAAGGGCGGTGACGCGAGTGGACAAACCGGTAGACCTGGGCACGGCGGTGCGGGAGGCTCCGGGGGCGTTGGCACCTACGGCGAGTGCGCGCCTGGGAGCACGACCATCTGCTTCGACCCAGCCGGAGCCCAAGGATGTGGCGGGCAGTCCGGCAACATCGGCGTTGTCCACCTGGAAGGCGGACCGGGAGGACACAATCTCCTGATTGGCGGGGCAAACGAACTCTTTAACGGCCCCGACGGAAATCCGCCAGGCGCCACGAACGGGCTCGACCTGCCTGTGCAGGCCCCGCCCCAGACTTACGGACCCCCAGGCGGCGGCAGCACCCGCTCGCCACCTTGCCCAACGTCATGAACCAGACCATTCCGCGGTTGGGATTGCTCCTCTGCCCCCTTCTCCTAGCCCTCTTCCTGTCCGGATGCACGAACACAACCTCTACGGGGACCGGCACTACCTCCCCTGGTCCTGTACTCCGCACCCTCACACTTCCCCCTCCCCCATTCCCGGTCCAGGGCTTTGTCTCGGTGGACGGCGCGGAACCCCGCGTCGTCGCATATGGGTTAGCGAACACCCTGCTTCAGGTTGGCGTGTTCGAGAACCGGACGCGCCAATGGGACGTTGCTCAAGTCGCGCCTGTGCCGCGATCGGTCCTCGCGGCACATGCAACCGAGCTTGACCATCCCGGCAGGTTCGGACTGCTTCTCACCACCAACGATCTGCCGCAGGGAGTGTCCGGCACAGACTGGATCACCCACGACGAAGGGGGGTGGCACATTGAGGACCGCCCTGCCCGTTGGCTGCTTCAGGGTGCGAAGGGCATCGCGCAGGTGGGTCAGCAAACGTTCGCTCTGGTCGGCTTGGCAACCAACGACCTGTGGCGCCTGGACCCTGGAGCGGGATGGCAGAAGGAACCCTCGATTCCTGGTGGCTTCGGAGGCGTCCTCTCGGGCAACAGCACGCACCTACATCTCTGCGTGATGGACCAGCAGTCCAACGTCGTCTTCCTGTCGCGCACCCCGCAGGAAATTGCATACCAGCAGCGTATCCTTCACCAAGCGGCCCAGCCGGGGGTTGGTTCCGTTCAATGCGTCCTTGCATCCCAAGATGCCCAGGCGCCGAGCGTGGCTTGGTTCGCCCCACTCGTCTCTCCCGGCGTGGCAGTTGACCAAAACCTGTATGCTGTTGACCTTCGGCAGCCGAGCTTGGAAGTGCAGAACTTAGGGCCAGGCAGCCCTTTGGCCATGGCTGCGGGCAAGGCAGGTTTGTTCCTGCTTGCCAAGCCCGTCCAAGCGAACGAAGCAGAACACCTGTGGCATGAGGTCGCGGGCCAGTGGGAACCTTGCCCTCCGAAGTCTGTTGAAGACGCGACGGGTCAGAGGGGGCAACTGGCTCTTGTTCGGTGGGGTGCCGAAGCCGCGTTGGCCGGTTCCGCCATTTTCCCCCGCCCACAAGGGAATGTGACCGTACAGCCGCTCACGCGCTCGATGGACTGCCTCTAGCTAGGCCAAGAAGCGCTGTGACCCGCCGGGGTGCATCTCTGGCGGCGTTTCCGGCGGACCCGGTGGCACCGGGGGACAAGGCAAGGCTAGCGATGCCAAGGGCGGCGACGGTGGCACAGGCTACTGCGGTCCCGGCGGTGCGGGTGGCGATGCTATCTCGGTGGGCCAGGGTGGCGCTGGCGGCGCTGGCGGAGACGGCCAACCCGCTGGACCGGCCGGGGTCGCCGGCGAAAGCGTCAGCGGCGCCCAGGTTGCTGGACAGGCGGGTTTCGGCCTCAACCTCTGCTAGTTGTCCGGCTTTATCCCCTTCGCCTCCTTCTTCTTTATCCTCCCAAATGGGCTTCGCGGTGATTGAAGATGGCTTCCAGAACGCGCATTGCAGTTCTTTCTTGGGCTCTTTGCGCCCTTGTGCTTTTTGCCCCAAGCGCGACTGCCGCAGCCGCCCCTGACGCTTCGCCGCAAGTCATCCGCAACCTTGTGGCAACAGCAGGGGAACCCATCGTCGTCCATGCCGTGGGGCCACTCACAGTTGAAGGTGTGCTGCAAACACTCCTCGCGCCAGGACCGGGGACATCCGGCCCGGGAATCCTCCTTCAGTCTGACAGCCTCCTCACGCTTGCGGCCGGGACGCACATCATCGCGGCCTGGGGAACCGATGGCGCCGCCAGCATCGCCTTTGGGGCCGCGGAGGGGATGGAGGGGGGGTCCGGCGGAAGCATCGTCCTCCAAGCTCCCCGGATTGTCGTTGCGGCGGGCGTCGTCCTTCAGCCTGGCTCGGGTGGGCACGGCGGAGCGGCCACGGCCACCGGGATTCCAGATGCCCATGCCGTCGGCGGGTCCGGCGGCAACGCAGGCGTCGCCACTCTTGAGGGATGGCTCTTGGGTTCGCCCACCATCCTCCGGGCGCACGGAGGGAACGGAGGGGAGGCGCTTGCCGTCGGCCGTGACTCCAACGCGTGCAGCGGCGCAGACGGCGCACCGGCCCGCGATCAAGGCGCCAACGCGACCGTCGGCGGCCCCGGCGGCAACGCATACGCCCGGGCCGGGGACGGAGCGTGCGGGGCATGGAACGGCACTGGCGGAAAGGGGGGAGACGCCGTCGCCTACGGCGGCAACGGAGGCATCTCCACGCAAGGCACGGGAGGAGCGGGCGGGAACGCGACCGCCTTGGGTGGGCACGGCGGCGATGGGGTCGACGCCTGCTTCCAGAGCCAGGAAGAAGCGGCGAGCCATGGTTATCCGGCGGCTGGCAACGGTGGGGCAGGGGGGAACGTCACCGCCAAGGCTGGCAACGGCGGCCTTGGCCAAATCGGCGGGAAAGGTGGGGACGCCTTCGCAGAATCACGCGGGGGAAAGGGAGGCAAAGGAACCTTCCTGAACACAGTTCAAGGGCCGTTGGGCCATCGTGAAGGGAAGGTCTTGGACCGCAGCGGCGACGGCGGCAACGCAGGCTCAACCTACGTCAAGGCAGGGGACGGCGGCACCGGATTGACCTTCGGCGGCCCAGGCGGGTCCGCCAGGGGCGACATCTACGGCGGCAGCGGGGAGGTTCCCTGTCTGCTCGCCCAGGGTGGATACCCGATTCCAAGCATCGGCGCAGCGGCCTTCGTGCTGCTGCTGGCGATGGCTGCCATGCGGCGCCTTGAACAGGCCGCCTAAAAACAGAGGAGGCACGCGCACGAAGTCACCGGCATCCCGGGGACCCCGGCACCCGAATCCCTAAAACAGCCCTCCCGCCGTGCGCGGCCCATGCGCGCCGCCTTCCCCCTGGCCCTCGGGGCCCTCCTGCTCTCCGGCTGCTTCGGCGCCGGGACCACCACCACGACCTCCTCCACCGAAGGCCCCGCCCCGATGCGCGCCTTCGCCTTCAGCGCGACGCAGGTGGACGCCACGCTGGACGTGTCCGAGCCCAGCATCCTCTCCGACCCCGCCGGCACCCTCTGGATCGCGGGGCCAACTGGCTTCGCCAAGACCATCGTCGAGAAGGACCCCTCCTCCGCCGAGCACGACAGCGCCCTGCTCAAGTCCACCGACCACGGCGCGACCTGGACCAACGTGCAGCAGGTCCCCATGTACGGCCGCGACCCCTGCCCGGGCGGCGGCGACTCCGACATCGCGGCGGCGCCCGACGGCACGCTCTACCTCATCGACCTCAACCTCGCCAACGTCCCCATCGACGTCTCCACCGACGGCGGCAGCACGTGGCTGTTCAACTGCAACTCCTCGGTCGCGCCGGGCGTGGACCGGCAG
>JAIVGU010000101.1 GCA_020201445.1 Halobacteriales archaeon | reverse complement strand
CCATCGAGGAGTACCAGCACCGCAAGCGCAGGTTCGGGAGCTAGCTTCGGCCCCACTGAGCCACGGATTCCACGAAGTGCACGGATTCCTCTCGGCTCCACAGCCCCCGTGTCTTCCGCGGTTCGTCGGGCGAAACAGCACCGCCTGACCGCGAAAGGCGCGAAGGCCAGGATTTTTTCTCCTGTTTCGCGGGTTTCGCGGTTAGAAGGTCAGTGGAATCCCTGGCTTGGTCGGCGTCCGTCGCGTCGGCAAAGCCTTTGTTGCCCCCTCAGTGGCCAGCCCGTGCAGGACCGCGGCGAGCTTCTGTGGGAGTACCGGCCGCCGCGCGCCCACCCAATCCTCTACGCCGGCCTCCTCGTCTTCGCCGTCGTCTTCGCGACTGGCTCGCTGGAGAACCTGGCGCGGGACAACCAGGGCTTCCTCTACGCCGTCTACGCGCTGCCGTTCCTGCTGACGCTGCTCCTGGCGGTCGCGCTGGAGCCCGGCACCGTCCGCATCCACCGCGGCGGCATCGCGCCGAGCCGCCCGCTCGTGGCCCGCTGGCGGCGGCCCTTCCTGCGCTGGGACGACCTGGCGGCGGTCTACCCCGCGAGCTACGACGTGACGGGGGCGTTCGTGAGCCCGTTCGCCTCCTCCGACGGCAAGGTGACGCAGACCGGGCTCGCGCTGGAGGACCGCCGGGGCCGCACGGAGACCGTGCGCTTCACGCCCACCAAATTCGCGCACAACACCCCGCGCAGCCGCGGCTACAAGGAGGCCATTGAGGTCGTGCGCGCCCTCTACGCCGAGCGCGGCCGCTCCCTCGTCCCGTCGGCGCGGACGTTCACGCCGGAGGAGCGCGAGGCGATGCTGGCGCAGGCGCGCAGGCCCTTCCTGCCGTTCATCGCCATCGTCCTGCTGTTCGCGGCGGCCGCGCCGGCCGTCCTGCTCCTCCATTGGCTCGGGCTGCCCGACGCCGCGGCGATCCCGCTGGCCCTGCTGCTGCCGCTCGGCACCAGCCTCCGCAGCGCGCTCCAGAGCCGCCGCCGCAACGCCCTCCTCAACGCCCTCAGCAAGGCCGCCGAGTCCGAGCGCGTCCAGGCTCCCACGCGCCCCGCCGAGGTGCCGGCGTGAGCAAGGTCGCGATGCCCCGGCCGCGCTACATCGCCTTCCGCCTCGCGGGGGCGCAGGTGTCGCGCCGCGCCTTCGCCAACGCCTTGCGCGGCCGCGCCAAGCATGAAGGCTGGGCCGAGGGGCAGGGCCCGCACCTCACCCGCTACGCCTGGCCGCACGGCATCGTCCGCGTCGAGCACACCGAGCAGGCCAAGGCGCGCGAGTTGCTGGGCCGCATCACGTGGGCTGCCGAGGGCGCCGCGCGCGCAGAGTTCACGGTGGAGACGGTGGGCGCCTCGGGGACGCTCAAGGCGCTGACCGGACGCGCCGGGTTCCTGCGGGAGCGCGACGAGAAGAGGCCCGCCTGACGGCAGGGGTTCCGGGGTCCAGGAACCGCCCGCCGCCGACCAGGCCGCGGATTCCGCAGATGCCACGAAGCCACCCTCGCCGCGAACTCCCTGCCTGGGCGGCCGGACGCGCACAACCCTGAAATCCCCCCCAGGGTCAGGCTCCCTCCAGAGATGCCCCTCACGCTCGTCCCCGACACCCTCGCCCGCCGCGGGCTGGGGTTCACCTTCGCGGGGGCGAACGCGGGGCCGGAGTGCGTGGGCTGCCCGTTCCAGAAGCTCTGCTTCGGCCTCCAGCCGGGCCACCGCTACGAGGTCACCGCCCTGCGCGACGTCACCCACCCCTGCGGCCTGCACGAGGGCGGCAGGGTGCGCGTCGTCGAGGTGGCCGAGGCGCCGTTCGCGAGCACCGTGGAGACGCGGCTGCTGCGCGGCACGGCGGCGACCTGGACCCCCATCCCGTGCGGGCGGCCCGACTGCGCCAACTGGGCGCTCTGCCACCCCGTCGGCCCCAGGCCGGGCGTGCGCAACCAGATCGTCGCCGAGGAGGGCGGGGTCCCCTGCCCCGCCGGCTTCGCGCTGACCAAGGTGCGGCTCAAGCCGATGGAGTGATTCGCCCCCACTCAACCACGGATTGCTGCTGTCCCGTTGGTGCCAGCGCGACTGGCGGCTGATTCCGTGCCATCCCTGGAATCCGTGGCCTGGTCCTCACGTGGCACGTTTCCGCCGCTGCGTCCGCAGCTTCAGTTCGTGGCCGTCCCCGGGGCGCGCGATGCGCCCGTCCTTGCGGCTGCGCCCGCGCCGGGCGTCCGGGTCCTTCTTGGCGTGCTTGCCGCGTGCCGGCCACAGGGTCGTCATGCAGGCGGGCTCGACGCCGGCAGGGTTTGGCTTGTTGGGACGTCCAGCGCCACGCGGACGCCCGTCCAGCCCTCCACGACGCTGCGCTGCGTCGCCGGGCCGTCGTCCGCGCCGCCCTTGACCAGGCCGCGCAGGATGTCCAGGGGCACCTTGGAGAGGCCGGCCTCGTGGTTGGCGGGGCCGGCGGGCAGGGGCGACGGGGTGCAGGCCACGACGAGGGGGGTGCAGGCCCAGGCGCCGGGCTCGCTGGCGACGACCGTGTAGCTGACGGGGACGCCCGCCTTCGCCAGGGCCTGCGCCATGCGCTCCGCCTGCTCCACGGGCACGACGGTGTCGACGGCGCCGTGGACGAGGTAGGCCCGCTTCAGGCCGTGCGCCGCGATGGCGTCCACCTGGTCGATGGGGGAGAGCCCGGCGTAGGCGCCGGGGGCCTGCCACGGCGCGCCGCCCGCCTCCGCCTCGATGAGGGGCTGGAACGTGACGGCCTCCTCCCACTCGCTGCGCAGGTCCATGACGCCGGCCCCCACCAGCCAGTGGGTGAAGGTGCCGGGCGGGGCGCGCGCCAGGACGAGGCCGGACACCTCCCCGCCCATGCTCATGCCGTAGAGGATGACGCGCTGGACCTCGGGGTGTGCCTGGCGGACGGCGAGGGCCGCGGCGAGGGTGTCCTCCACGGCGGCGCGCACCTTCCAGGAGCCGGGGGCGCCGCGGTACTCCATCGCGACGGAGAGCGCGCCGCGGGCGGACAGCTCCTCCATTAGGGGCTGCCAGGAGCCGGCGTCCATGCCCAGCCCCTTCGCGAGGACGACGAGCGTGGCCGACTGGCCACTGGCGGGGACACCGAGGAGGCCATTGGCCTCGGCGCCGCCCACCTGGAGAACGAACGGGTGGACGCCGGGCTCGGCGAGGAGGGGGGCCTCGGGGAGGGCCGCCACGAACGGGCGGGCCTGCCCGGCGCATCCTGCCAGCAGGACCAGCAGGCTCGTCGGCAGGGCGCGCATGCAGCAGTTTCGGGCCGGCACGCGCATGGAGTGTGCGCCAAGCCTGCCCTAAGCACCTGTCCGTCCCCCTGGGACAACCTGTGCGGACGGATGCCGGCGTGACCTTACCCGTCGGGGCCGAGCCGGGCCAGCATCCGCTTGTTGGCCACGCGCCGGTAGGCGATGCCGACCAGGTCGCGCACCTCGTCCCACGCCACCGGCCCATCGAAGCGCATCGTGGTCCAGCCGTGCTGGCCGATGTAGTGCGTCCGCTCGAAGCGGGGGTCCTTGAGCAGCTCCGCCTGGTCCATCAGGCTGACGTTGAAGCTCGCCCCGTCGGCGCCGCCCTCGGCCCCGTAGGTGCAGAACGGCTTCTTGCCCGCCTTGAACCACGGCTCGCCGAACTGCTCCACCTCGACCGCCTCCGGGTAGGCGAGCGCGATGGCGCGGAACTTCGCCATGAGCTTCTTGTCGTAGGACTTGCCTGCGTGCCTGGCGTCGTGTCGCGCCTTGGCGGTCGCCGAGCGGGGGGTTGCGGCAG
>JAIVGU010000100.1 GCA_020201445.1 Halobacteriales archaeon | reverse complement strand
GCGCAGGCCACCGCTTTCCCTCTGTCGGATGGCACGCGGAAGAGTGCAAGTCCCACCCCAAGATTCAACCATCCCGCAGCGTGGAAAAATTGAGACCAAACGATGGGCAAGACCTTAACTAGGGCAGGTGGGTCGACGCGAATGTCTGCGTCCGCCTTGGCGGTGCGCAGTGGTGGAACTGTCCATGTCTAGCCTGAGTCCGGCCATTGCTCGCACCGTCTGCACCGCCATCCTGGCGACCCTCTTCGCCGCTCCTCTCGCCCATGCCGGCCTCCCGGAAGACCTGGCACCGGCCATCGTGCTCACCCCCGCCAGCCTCACCGTCACCGAGGGCGGCAGCGTGGCCACCTACAGCGTCCACCTGACCCTGCCCCCCGCCGGCCTCTCCCTCGACGTTGCGGTGGCCAGCACCGCCGGCCAAGTCCTCCTCAAGGGGCCCAACGACCCGGCGTTCGCCTCCAGCACCGTCCTGACCTTCACCCCCCTCGACTTCGGCACCAACCAGGAAGTCCAGGTCCAGGCCATCGACGACGCCGCCATCGACGGCATCCGCGTCGACGCCGTCACCCACACCCCCGCCAGCGGTGACCTCCTCTACGGCGGCAAGAGCGCCACCCTCGCCGCCACCGCCAAGGACAACGACCACGGCTTCCGCCTCGTCCCGAGCGGCGGCAGTACCACCGTCATCGAGGGCACCGCCAGCGACACCTTCGAGGTCGTCCTCGGCTCCGCGCCCACCGCCAACGTCCGGGTCCGGCTCGCTCCCGAAGCCCCGCTCTCGATCTCCCCGGGCGTGACCTCCTTCGAATTCACACCGGCCGACTGGAGCCCCCGCACCTTCACCGTCAACGCCCCCGACAACCCGGTCGCGCAGGGGTCCCTGGGCCGCAACGTCCATGTCACCACCACCAGCACGGACGCCAGCTACAACGCCCTCTTCGCCGACCTGCCCGTCACCATCACCGACAACGACCAGGCCAGCCTCCGCCTCACCCAAGGCGGCACCCCGCTTGCCAACAGCGCCAGCGTCGGCACCCTCACCGAGGGCGGCGCCACCACCTACCAGGTCGCGCTCACCAGCCAGCCCAGCGCCGCCGTCACCGTCACCGTGGCGCCCAACTCCGGGCGCGCCAGCGTCTCCCCGGGAGCGCTCACCTTCGGCGCCGGCAACTGGTCGATTCCCCAGACCCTCACCGTCAGCGCCAACAACGACCCGGTCGACCAGGGCTCCGACACCACGCCGGCCATCGTCGCGCTCGTCCACCACGCCGCAAGCGCGGACACTCTCTACAACGCCCTGGCCGACCGCCTGCTCGGCGTCGGCGTCCTTGACAACGACCAGGCCGGCATCCGCCTCTTCCAGGGCGCCACCGAGCTGCCCGCCACCGCCGCTGCTCTAACCGGCACGGCCCTGGAGGGCGGCGCGCCCCTGCAGTACCAGGTCAAGCTCACCACGCAGCCGACGGCCCCCTTCACCCTCGCCGTGACCGCAAGCGAGCCGGCGGCCGCCACCCTGACGCCTGCCACGCTGAGCTTCGACGCCACGAACTGGAACACCCTCCAGGCCGTCACCGTCGCGGCGGTCAGCAACGCCGTCGACAACGGCCCCGCAAGCCGCCCCGTCACCTTGAGCCACCGCGCCTCCGCCGCCGAGCCCGTCTACGCCGCGCTGGCCGACCGCACCCTCGCCGTGACCATCGGCGACGACGACACCGCCGCCATCCTGCGCACCTCCGCGGAAGCCTCCCCCAGCGTCTCTGAGGCCGGCGACACCTACGCCTACGCGCTTCACCTCGGCAGCCAGCCGCTCGCCCCGGTGACCGTGGCCCCCACCTCCAGCCCGGCGGGCCTCGTCTTCACGCCGGCAAGCCTGACCTTCACGCCGGCCGACTGGCAGACCGACAAGGCCATCACGGTCAGCGTGGCCAACGACGCCACGCCCGGCTTCCCCCGCACGCCGACCCTCGACCACGCCGTCGCCACCACGGACACGCTCTACGCGGCCGCTGGCGCCAAGCCAGCCGCGCTCACGGTGCAGGTGCTCGACGACGACGGCATCCTTGTCCTGACCCCGGCGACCGTGCAGCCCACCGAGGGCGGCACCGCCACGTTCCTGGTCCACGTCCTGGCCCAACCCAACGGCGCAGGCCCCAACAGTGACGTCACCGTCAACCTTGAGCTGCCTGGCGGCGGCCAGTTCACCGCCACTCCGGCGACCCTGACCTTCAAGCCGACCGACACCTCGCCCGGCAGCGCCGCCCATCAAGGCCGCACGCCCTGCACCAGCGAGCCGCTGGACAGCAGCGACTGCCAGTGGGACCACAACCGGACCGTCACCGTGACGGCCACCGACGACTCCGACATCGACGGCACCGTCTGGGGCAACCTCACCCTGCGCACCGCCTCCAGCCTGCCCGCCTACAGCGGCCAGGCGAGCCGCGTGCTGGTCGGCGCCGTCGACAACGACGCCCCCGGCCTCGTCTTCAGCGTCCCCAGCCTGCCCGTCACCGAGGGCGGCAGCGCCTCCTACACGGTCCGCCTCGCCGCCGCGCCCAAGGCCACCGTCCGGGTCGCCCTCGCCGGCCCCGGCGACGCCCAGGCGAACGTGGCCGCCCTCACCTTCGGCCCCGGCAATTGGAGCACGCCCAAGCCCGTGACGGTCAACGTGCCGCGCGACTTCGTGGACAAGGGCGCCACCTACGGCGCCTCCATCGTCCACACCGCGACCTCGACGGACACCCTTTACAACATCGCGGGCACCCTGGCCGTCACCGTCACCGACCAGGATGCCTGGGGCTACCAGTTCGCCGCCACCGGCCAGACCGGCCTCCTGCCCAACGTCCTGCCCACTCCCGCCACGACGGAGGGCGCGAGCGCCGCCTACTCGGTGAAGCTCACCTCCAAGCCCGTGGCCAACGTGGCGGTCGGCATCTCCTCCGGCGCAGGCGCCATCGCCACTCCCAGCACGCTGACCTTCACGCCGGGCAACTGGAACACCGCGCAGACCGTGACCGTCGCCGTCGCCGCCAACGGCGTCGACCAGACCCCCACCGGGACGACCTACGAGATCCTGGTCGCCCACGCGGTCTCCGGCGACCCCCTCTACGCCACCATCCCCGGCCCGGTCCACGTTACCATCACCGAGGACGACGGCGTGGGCATCACCCTCTCCGCCACGGGCGCAGGCACGGTGGTCCAGGAGGGCGGCGCGACCGACACCCTCACCGTCGTGCTCGCCTCGCAACCCACCGGCACCGTGACCGTCAACCTCCCGGCCCCGAGTGGCATCACGACCTCGCCGTCGTCGCTGTCCTTCACGCCGGCGGCCTGGAACGTCCCGCAGACCGTGACCGTCGCGGCCGTCAACGACACCGACCCCGAGTTCCAGCAGACCGTGACCCTCACGGCGACCGGCGTCTCGGGCGATGCCCTCTACAGCGGCTTGACCGCCAGCGCCAGCGTCACTGTCCTGGACAACGACGGCGTGCTCGCGCTCGGCAACGCGACCGGCCTCGCGGTCAGCGAGGGTGGCCAGACTGCCACCTACACGGTCCACCTCATCGAGGCCCCTGCGGCGCCAGTGACGGTCAACGTCACCAGCACCGACAGCCGGCTCCGCTTCAACGGGATGGCGCACGCAACGCTGACGTTCCTGCCCGCCGACACCTCCATCACCAACCCGTTCAAGGACCGCATGACCCCCTGCCCCGACACGGAGCCTCTCGACGACGTGAACTGCCGCTGGGACAACCCGCAATCCATCACCGTGTCCGTCGGCGGCGCCGACACTACCCCGCAGGGCACCCTTCTCTCCGTCATTGCCCACGCCGTGAACAGCG
>JAIVGU010000285.1 GCA_020201445.1 Halobacteriales archaeon | reverse complement strand
ATTCATAGGCTTTGTGTATGTGTGTATATGTGGAGTTGGTGCATGGGGGCGCCCATGCCAAGCACGGTGCGGCGCAACGTCGTCCTCTCCACCGACCTTGACAGGAGGCTCCGTCGAGCCCTCAACGACAGGGAGGACGGCATGAAGAAGGGGGACATCAGCGAGGCCATAGCGGAAGCCCTGGAGGCATGGCTCCAACAGAGGAAAGCATAGGCTTATGTGTATATCCGCAATGGCCATCCTTGCATACGCTCCGCTAACGGCGGGGGCCGGATTTGAACCGGCAAGGGCTTGCGCCCGCATGCTCTTGAGGCATGTGGCCTAACCAACTAGCCTAACCCGCCATGATGCGATGGCGTAAGTGATTCCGCATCCGCGAGGATGCGCCCAGAGGGGCGCCCAGGGGCCGTTTCAAGCCGAGCCCAAGAGAAGTGCCCCTCTGGGGTTTCCCTCTAAGTCCTCAACACCGGCATCCCCTCCAAGGGCATCCCGTGGCGGTCTCGCAGATGGCGGTCATGACCGCCGTGATGGTGAAGAGGGTCATCAGGACCCCCGATTCGGCATGAAGACGTAGAAGCGCACGCCGTTGCGCCAGTCGATGCTGAAGGAACCCCCCTTCTTCTCCTCGATGGCTTTGCGGGCGTTTTGGGTGTGATGGACCCAGCGTCCATAGAGGGCGTTGGCGATTTTCTTGCCGTTGCGTTCGACCAACGATGGGATGGGGCCGCCAGCCTGTGCCTCGAAAATCTGGTTCATGGTGTGGGTGTAGTCCGGGCACTCCAGGATGAAACTCTCAATTTTCTGGGCGTCGGGTTCCCTGTTGCCCACGGTGGCCTTCGCCGTGGTTTTGGTCGCCGCCTTCTTGGCGACCGGCGGCGTCTCCTGGGCGCGCTTCACAGGCGCGGGGACGGCGGCCATCGCCTTCGAGTAGGCAGCCAGTTCCTCAGGGTTGCCCTCAGCTTCGAGGAACCCACCATTTGCGGTTGGGATGCGCACTTTGAGAGCCATCGGCGTTCCGCCTAATCCCAGACGCCGGATAAGGCTTCTGGGATGCCAGATGCCAGACGTCTCACAAGCGTGTCACAACCGTGTCACATACGTGACACAGAAGAGACACGGCCATGACACTCATGGCCCCCTACTCCAGCGTGTAGGTGACTTCCTTCCCGTCCTTGCCCTGCTTGAACTTGGCCTTGCGCTCGGCCTCCAGTTCCTCGCGGGCCGACTGGAGGCGGGCAAGGAGCTTCAGGTAGCCGGGGTTCGACTTGCGGCCCTGCCGCGCCGGAAGCTGCGTCCCCATCAAGTCCTGCATCAGGCCCCGGACGCTGTGGCGGGCCTTGGGCTGCTTGCGGAGGTAGGCAAGGATGGCCTCCTTGGACGGAATCTCCGTGTCCATGTCGGCGGTGGAAACGGTCGGCGTGATGCCCTTGAGGCCCTTGTCGCGCTTCAGGCGGCTCACGAGGTCCGCCACCTCGGCGGCGGTGCCGTCCAGGACTTCAACCTCAATGGACTCGAAGCGAATCTTCGCCTTCATGCTGGCCCGTCTAAGTCATCTTGACTTAATCAGCCTTCCAAGTCATCCCCGCCGCCCCTTATCCGGCCACGGGCCTGTTCCGGCGGGCCATGCGCTCCCTGGAAGGCGGCATCAACCCGCGCCTCGTGGACCAGCACATGCGCGTGGTCCTCCCCAAGAACGTGGCCGCCGCCCTGCATGTGCGGCAGGGGGACCACGTTGCCTTCCAGGTGGACGGCGACGAGGTGCGGCTGCGGAAGGTCCGGCTGGGGCTGGAGTAGCCCATGGGCCTGCGCCGCCTCCGGCACGACCTCGGCCTCTGGCGCCGCTGGCGCACCCTGGAGGCGGCGGCACGGCTCGCCGTCGAGTTGGACGAAATCCCGGAGTGGGAGTATGCAGACTTCCTCGTGGCCCTCGACCGGCCCGAGGAGGTGCGGAGCCTGGGAGTTGTCCTGTGGAACGGGCTGATGCCTGAGAAGTGGCGACGGTAGGCCGTGGGGGACTTCTGGCAACAGCCATCCCGCGATTTGAAACGCCCCTGTCCAACAGGAGGAAATCACGCGACAGCGGAACAGAACCGCGTCTGCTAGGCTGCTTCCACCGCGGCGGGCCGGTGCGTCTTCGTCGGCTTGACCTCGGCCTTCACGACGGCGCCGTCGATGTCCCAGGAGCGCGCATGGGGTCCGGCGGGCCCGAAGGTGACGCTGCGGCCGCGCACCTCGGCCTTGACCTCGTGCAGGAAGTGGCTGAGCTGCGCCTGCTCCTCCGGCCCGGCAGTGAGCACCACATCGACCTCCTCGTCGATGGGCAGGTCGAGGTCCTTGCGCACCTCCTGGATGCGGCGGATGACCTCGCGGGCGAGCGCCTCCGCCAGCAGCGCCTCGTCGCGCAGGATGTGCAGGGCAAGGGTGGCCTCCCCGACCTTCGTGGTCGCCCAGCCGGGGCGGTCCTGCTCCTCCAGCACGATGTGCTCCGGCGAGAGCTGGTGCTCCTGCCCCTCGACGTTGACGCCGACGGTGCGGCCCGCGGCGAAGGCGGCCGCAACCTGGTCGCCGTCCAAGCCCTCGACGGCGTCCGCGATGGGGCCGGCCATGCGCTTGAACGCCTTGCCGAGGGTGGCGCGGTTGGGCTTGGCCACGAACGACTTGAGGGCGCGGGCGTCGGGGGCGACGTCGAGCGCCTTGACGTTGATCTCGTCCTGGAGGATGGCGGCGAAGCGGGGCAGCTTGGCGTTCACCAGCACGGCGCGGCCGAGCGGGTGGCGGGTCGGGATGTTGACCTTGCTCCGCAGCGCGCGGCCAGCCTCGGCAAGGGCGCGGACCTGCGCCATCTCGGTTTCGAGGGCTTCGTCGCGCGGCCCGGCCACAGGGTAGGCCGCGAGGTGGACAAAGGCGGGGTCGCTCGCGGTGCGGAGGTTAGGCCACATCGTCTCCACCATGAACGGCGCGAAGGGGGCGACGAGGCGGGCGCAGGTGTGCAGCGCGGTCCACAGCGCGGCGTGGGCGCTCCGCTTGTCCTTCGATTCCTTGTCCGCCCAGAAGCGGTCGCGGCTGCGGCGCACCCACCAGTTGCTCAGGTCGTCGACGACGAACGCCTCGATGGCGCGGGTCGCCTTGTGCAGGTGCAGGCGGTCAGCCTCGGCGCGTGCCTCCGCGACAGTCGCGTTGAGGCGGGAGAGCAGCCAGCGGTCGAGGTCGGTCCACTCCGCCTGCGGCAGGGCGTGCGCCGGGTCCCACTTGTCCAGCTTGGCGTACTGGTGCTGGAACAGGAAGGTGTTCCACAGTGTGGAGAAGAATTTCCCGAAGGTCTCGCGCACGGCCTCCTCGTAGAAGCGCTTGTCCTGCCACGGCGCGGTCGCCGAGAGGAGGTACCAGCGCGTCGCGTCGGCGCCCTGGTTGGCGAACACGACGTCGGGGCTGGTGTAGTTCTTCTTCGACTTGCTCATCTTGGTGCCGTCCTCGGCGAGGATGAGGCCGCCGACGAGGCAATTGCGGAACGCCGGGCCCTTGAACAGCGGCGAGTCCGGCGCGGTTTGGCCGAGCGCCGTGGCCGAGGCGAGCAGGCTGTAGAACCAGCCGCGGGTCTGGTCGAGGCCCTCGGTGATGAAGTCGATGGGCCACTGGTCCGCCAAGGCTGGGTTGTCGAGGCCCGTGGTGTTCCACTGCGCGAACTGCGCGGCGCCGGAGTCGTACCAGACGTCGATGACGTAGGGCTCGCGCACGGCGGCCTTCTTCGCGTGGCACTTGGGGCAGTCGATGGGCTGGTCGACGTAGGGGCGGTGCAGCTCGGGGGCGTCGATGCCGGCGGCCTTCAGCTCCGCCTTGGAGCCGAGACAGACCTGCGC